>DUKU01000008.1 GCA_013329135.1 Thermoplasmata archaeon | reverse complement strand
AGGACGTGGGACGGGAAGAACCCGCTGTCGAAGCCAGTCATGACGACATACAGGCACACAACGGGCAGGATCGAGGCCGCGACTCCGCGCCACGGCCCGCCCGCTCGCCTCCCGCCGACGTAGCCCGCGATCATCTGACCGAACATCGGTAGCCACCAGAGTATGAGGGAGAGGATCAGCACGTACTTGGATGCGCTCCAGAAACTGTAGACCACGTTGGAGGATCTGAACCTCTTGCCTTCGTGGTCGTGTTCGTAGGACGCGAGCCTGTACGGAACCTTCGCTGGCTCCTGCGCGTCCTGCATGTCGCGAGCATCTCTTCTTCCGATGCCGAATACCATGCCCATCCCTTCTGAGTCCGACGACTGTCAGACGAATATCGATAGCGCAAACATCGTATTTATTTGTTTGCAGGTGCTGGATTGCGTAAGCCGGCCGTCAGACGAGAATGCCTTCGGCATTCAGGGACTGGTCCCAAGGCAGAGGTCACGCGCACCCGCTCGCGCGCAAGCAAGGCTGTAGAGGGAAACGAGAGCCCAACGCAGCGATATGGACAATGACTATCACAAGCGATATCCCAAATGGCCAACTTATATATGCACGGATTCTTCTTTACTGCTGAAACGGGGAAACACGACAAGTGTGGGTCCGTGAACAGGTAGGTCTTGAGGATGGCTAAGGTTCTGATCGTGGAGGATGCACCGTTCATCAGGGAGATGATCAGGGACATTCTCGAATCCCATGACCACGAGATCCTGGGAGAAGCGGCAAACGGGCTCGAAGCCATCGAGAAGTACAAGGCATTGAAGCCGGACGTCGTGCTCATGGACATACTGATGCCGGGCATGGACGGACTCTCGGCTATAATGAAGATCATCGAGCTCGACCCGAAAGCGAGGATCATCGTCGTCAGCGCCCTCGTGAAGGAGGCGCTGAGGAAGGAGGCGATGCGGGCGGGAGCGGTAGACTTCGTTGCGAAGCCGTTCCAGGTCGAGCGCCTGCTCGAGGCAGTCAGATCGGCGACGACGGCCTGATGGTCGCAGGAGCCGCGCCTCTTTTTCGCTGAGCGCAGGCACCAGTGTCCGCAGGCCGCCACGCGAGGTATTGGGACATGATCGACGCAACATGGCTCGTGTCAGTCGCTGCCGGCGCAATCTGTTTCGCTGCTGGCATGCTCGGCTGGATGAAGAACCCCAAGTCGAAAGCAGCCATGCTCTTCATGTTCGCGATGATCTTCGTCTTCATCGCGCTCGCAATAGGAACCCTCTTCAGATACATAGGGGAGGAGAATCGTGGGATGGCCGATTCCATCGCCAAGGTGCATGTCACCGCATACATACTCGCCCAGACATTCCTGTGGGAGCTGGCAATCGTCTTCCCCGTGGACAGGGACATAAGGCTAAGACCGCCGAACATTGCTGGAACGGTGATGGTCGCGGCTGCTTTGGTGGCAATCGCTCTCGGCGCCTTCGGAGGGGTCGACTACGACGACGAGGGAGTGGCGATCCTGGATGCGCTATCGCTCCAGATCATGTTCTCCGCATCTGCGGTCATGATTATCCTGGCAACCACTCTAGTCATCCTGTCGAAGAGCAAGGCGACCGAGGGGCAGTGGGACTCCGGCGCCCGGTACCTCATCGGGCTCTGGGTGTTCGTTATTGGGGGAATCCCCTATGCCATCGATATCATCACGGACGCATCGATTGGAATCGTCCACGAGCTCGCCCGCATCACATTGATGATGGGAGTGGCCGTCTCTGGAATAATCTTCGCCTATTCGATCGCGAAGGGTGAGATGGTCATGTTCGCGCCTCCACGGACGGAGGCCATGGTGTCCAGCTCGAAGGCATCCTACAGGCTGCTCCACAGGCACGTGTACCTCGTCGAGGAGGAGAAGCCGGACTTCTCGTTCAAGATGTTCGCGGACATCCTGAAGGGAAGGTGCTTTGACTGCGAGAACGATGACAGCTTCCCTTGCGAGAGCCTGGAGTGCGGCACATGCAGGTTGCCTTGTCCGTGCAGGACCTGCACGAAGTACAAGAGCAGGGCGCAGGGCCTGATCGTCACGAGGCAGTACCCACACGAAGTGCGCTCGAAATTCTTCATACAGACAACTCCAATCCTGTGGCTGTCCACAGTCGCGGGTAAGGAAAACATGGACCCCGCGAAGATGAGCCTGCTGACCGACTACCTCATCAACTTCATGGAGAAGTCGCACAACGGAGTCGTGCTCGTTGACGGCATCGAGTACCTCGTGACGAGCAACGACTTCCCGAAGGTGGCGAAGAGCCTGGACAGATGGGCGGAGACGGCCATGACGAGTGACTGCAGGCTCGTCATCACGGTGGACCCGAGGGCGTTCTCGGACCGAGAGCTGGCCCTGCTGGAGAAGAACAAGGAGGTCGTGAGGCCTTCCGCGGACGACGGGCTGGACACTGTAGTGAGATGAAAAGGTGGTCCCGACTCCCGGATTTGAACCGGGGGCCTGCTGATTTCAGCGGCTGCAATCGGTCTTGCCGATATCCACACTACAGTCAGCCGCTCTAGCCAGTCTGAGCTAAGTCGGGTCCCAGGCGACGAGAAGCGTGTTGTGGACGCACCTTATCATGAACTCCATATTAAGTGTTTTTCCGAGGACCCCGCGGATTCGCGCCGCCAATGAGCAGTCGTAAGCTTCGGAGAAGCTCAAAACCTAAGTTTTATATATTTACAACATTATAACGGGAATGTCCGACGCACGTAAGGCAAACGAGGTACAGAAGGCGTCGCGAGGGAGCAACGTAAGCGGGGCGATCATTCATGGAGCCAGATACTGAGAAGATCACCATCCGCATACCTGACAGGCATCTGCGTGCCATAGACTTCCTCGTGGAGATAGACGACTTCCCCTCGAGGTCCGAGGCGATAAGGGTCGCCATCAGGGACCTCATATACGGCCGAATGGAACTCGTGATGGATCGGATGAAGAAGCTCGAGCACGCCGAACAGGTGCTCGCTGAGATGAAACAGTTCGAGGATCAGTACCTGAATAAGTAGTCAGAAACGGGATGGGATGCACTCTAACTACTCTTTCGGAGACTCACCACTCAGGATGACCTCCCCCCTATTTTTTTATTTGTTGGCTAGCGGTAGCGCTGGCCAGAAAACATGATCAGCCGATGTAGCCCAGGTCTTCCTTCCTCGGCTCAGGCGCTGGCTCTGACTCCTTCAGCTTCGAGGTGATGGCGTCTATCTGCTGCGCCCGGTCCTCGAGCTCGGTCAGGTCGATCTTGAACCCTAGCTTCCGGGACAGGACCTCGAGCAGGGCCTGCGCGGACTTCGGGTCCACGAAGTATCC
>DUKU01000123.1 GCA_013329135.1 Thermoplasmata archaeon | reverse complement strand
CCAAGTAGATGCCCGACTCAGCGCACCATCCCGCTATCTTCTTCGCAGCGAGTTCCCATATCTCGGCCGTGTCGAGCGTGTAGTACCTGAAGCTCAACACGTCCTCCACCGCGCCCGTCGTAGCATTCTTCCTCGCGAGGGGAGTCGCTTCAGTGTTCAGGTTGCCGAGTTCGTCGTAAATCCATCCATTGGCGTTGAGGAGGTCTCTCGCATCAGTCGTGCTGACAGGTATCGTGTCTTCTTCTGGGACTTCCCAGTGCCATCTATTACGCTCAGGGATCAGGCTGCACGCTGGAGAACCCAGGCCTTCCTGCACTTCCTCGACGAACGCCTCCTTATCGACGCTCATCGCGAACGCCATCCTCACCGGCTCGAGCAACAGCACCTGGCTGTTGTAGGCGTTCGCTTCGGTCCATCCGAGCTCCGCTCTCAACTCGTCGGTCATCTGGTTGAGGTTGAACTCGTAGACGAAACCCTTGGTCTGAGAGAACCGCGCGACATTGGTTAACGTTGGAAGCGTATTGAGATACAGGGACGGTTCCACGCGCAGCAAGACATCAATCTCACCGTTCTCGAGGTCCGAGAGAGCCCCGTCCTCGTTGATCTCTTCCTTCAGGATGATAGCATCAGTGTGGATCTGCCAGCCAAAGTTGTCTGTCATGTACCAGTGGTCGTTCCTGTTGAGCTTGACGCTCCCCAAGCTCGCATCGTTCGTGATGTTGTAATAGTAGGGGCCGGACCCGATCGGCGGGTCGTTCTCGAAGTCTACGAACGGAGTCCCCTCGTCCCAGTAGTACTTGGGAAGAATCGGCATGCCGAGCCAAGAATCCATGATCGAGGCGAAGGGCACGTTCAACTGAATCCACAGGTCTAAGGGGTCACCATCAGTCGCCCACATGTCCTCCAAGATCCCTGGGAAGTATGAGTACAGCCTGCTGGAGGGGGAATTCTGCAAGCTCATGAATGTATAGATCACGTCCTCGGCCGTGAGCGTGTGGGTGAGATCATCTGGGTCCGCTGGGTCGATGAAGTAGATGTCATCCCAAAGCTTGAAATTCCACAGCATGCCGTCCGGCGAGCTGCTCCATTCCCTGGCAGCGTCGCCTATTACGTTCAAATCGAGGTCATACTGCAGCAAGTAGCTGTAGACCGGGAATATCACAAGACCCTCTGATACCATGGTATACGTGTTCGGGTTCAGAGTGTCAAGGGTCAATTCCGAGACGGCGATGATGTAGTTCCTGTCCACATCGATTCCATCCGCCGCAGCAGCATTCTCGGCAAGCTCGAAGCTGCCGTCGCCCATGAAGAACGACGGGACGCCGAGCATGATCAAGGCGAGGAGTATTGCCGTGGCGTAACCTATCCTAGTCGCGATTCCATGACTTCCATTCATGTCCATTTTCCCCCTAGTCTGCGCATGTGGCTTCGCAGAAGCGCCGCCTCAGGGCGACGCTCCGACCATGTCCGTTCCTCCGTGGGTAGCTGGCAGAATAGCGCGCACGCCATGCCGAGTCAGAACAAGAGAACTGATATCGTGGCAATCACGACCGTGTCAGCTGTCTCCGTCCCCCATGCCCCCATAGAAGAACGGCCGTAATAACTTCGATGCGCTATAAGATTCTTTCGACTTGCGACGACGCGATTGAGACATGCTGGATGTGCATCGAGAGGCCATAAGATAGCACTCATGTCCAACTGTGGCATGCACCGACCTGCGCAGGAGTTCGAGCTGCGATATCGCGGATGTCCCTTTGCGCCAACGAACACGCCTCGCCCGCTCACCGCTTCCTGAGCCTCGGATTCAATGCCTCATCGAGAGCGTAGCCGAGCAGCGTGAATCCCAACACGAGGAACACGATGCAGAGTCCGGGCATGACGATCCACGCGTGAAGGCCGAGGTTGAACGCGCTCGAGTTGAATGCATCCGAGAGCATCGTCCCCCAGGTCACAGTGTCCTGCGGCCTCATCCGGAGGAAGCTCAGAGTGGCTTCGGAGAGGATCGAAATGGCGACAGTCAGGATGGTGTTGGCGAATATCAACGGGAAGCAGTTCGGCATCACGTGGACCTTGATGATATGCAGGTCCTCCGCCCCTATCGCTCTGGCGCGCTCGACATACATCCTCTCCCTGATGGACATGACCTGGGCCCTGACGAGCCTGGCTGTTCCAGACCAACCCGTTAGGCCTATGATCAGGATGATGATCGTGAGGTTGATGGTCCCCAGCATTCCCGCGATGAGTATCATGAGGACGAGCCACGGGATTGAGAGGAGTATATCATTGAACCTCATGAGCACCTCGTCCTTCCATCCACCGACATAACCCGAGTAGAGTCCAACAGCGGCACCGAGGCCTGCCGCAATCATCGCGGCGAAGATACCGACTATGATAGACACGCGCGCGCCGCATAGGAGCTCGCTGAAGATGTCCATGCCCATCGAGTCCGTGCCCATCCAGTGCTCGTCTGAAGGGAGCAGTTTCGGCTCGAACTGGCCGAGCACGGTTGCGTCCACCTCGTATGGAGCGACTAACGGCCCGAATATAGCGAGCAACACGAAGAAGGAGAGGATGAACACGCCGGCCGCACCCATGCGGTTCTTCATGACGGCCTTGGTGAGCTCCTTCATCCTCCTTGCTAACATGCGTAATTTCTCGCGCCTGACTTCGGAGAGTGGGATATGTTCCAACACGTCCTTCTTCACCGTCGAGTTGTCCTTTGATTTGGATTCCATCTCTCTCACCTCCTCACGCGAGTTTTATCCTCGGATCTATATAAACCAATATCAGGTCTGCGACGAAATTCGCGAGGACCACGGCGACGCCGCCCACGACGACCACGAACTGGAGTATCGGGAAGTCGAGGGACCATATCGCGTTGAGCGTCCGGTACCCGATCCCTGGGTAGTTGAACACGTACTCGATCTGGTATGCGCCACCTATTATGAACGCGATGCTCATCGCAATCAAGGCGATCATCGGCGGCATCCCGTTCGGGAGAGCATGGTACCTCAGCACCTGAAAGTCCGTAAGACCTTTCGCCTTCGCCGTCACGATATAATCATCCGTCATCACGTCGATTAGGGAGCTGCGCATGACGAGGGCGACTCCCGCAAACGACCCTATCGATAGTGTGAGCGCGGGCAGGATGAGGTGTTCGAGGATGCTCAGGATCAGACCTGTATCCCATCTGAGCTGCGTACCATAGGTTACCGTATCGTAGTAGTCACCGCTCGGGAGCTGTGGCCACCAATCCATCCCCATCGGATACGAGTTGAACAGGAGTTGAAGGATGATGGCAAACCAGAATATGGGCATGCCATAGAAGAACAGGCCCATACCGGTGGAGGCCAGGTCAAACGCCCCTCCACGCCTGTAGGCTGCGTAGGCGCCCACCGCTATACCTATGACGAACGTGAAGAAGGTGGACGTGCCTATGAGCAATATGGTCCATCGTAAGTCGTCCGCCATGATGTCGACCACCTCCCTCGTGGAAGACATGTAAGATATGCCCCATTCTAACGTGAATGTGTTCTTCAGATAGGTGATGTAGCGTTCGAACAGCGTGTCATTGAGGTTGAACTTCTCCACCAATGCCCACTTGACCGCAGGGTCGAGCTTCGGGTCCCTTGGGACCATGTTAAGAATCGGGTCCCCGGGCATCGCCTGGATCAGCAGGAAGTTCAGGGTGATTATCCCGAATATTGTGATGAACACGTTGACAGACCGCTTGAAGATCATCCGTCTGAATGACCTACTCTTCATCTGGCATCGCCTCCTTCATCCCCCTTCACATCCAGGTCAGTCTGACTGGTGCGCAGCTCACCCTTGCGGATGCTGTACTCCTCCCATGTCAGACCCATCCTGTCCAGGGCCTTCCGCTTGCGTTGGTTCATCACCATCAATCCTATGAGCGATGCGACCAGGCCGAAGACAAGCGCCAACCCGACATAGTCCCATATGTCCCAGACCCGAAGCACGTCGGGAACATAGACGTCGATACTCACCAGTGCCACCCATTGTGCGTCGTGGCTGGCCGTGCCGAACAGATTGTCGGTGAAATTGATGTATAGAGAGTACTCTCCCACCACGTCGTAGGTGTGGTTGAAGGTCACTTCTACGCACCCTGTCTCGTTGAAGTCGTTCAGGTAGAAGCTCATGCCATCGGTGTCGTCTCCGAACTCGATCGTGAGGTTGATCGGGTCGAACTCCCTGTCCATGAACACTATCACGAAGCCGACTGAGGAACCGGGCATACTGTAGCTCCGGTTCGTGTGCAAGATATCGAAGGACACGATGGTCGGAGCGGTGTTGTTCGACGTGACGTTGATGGTCCTCCACCTGAGGACCTCGTGACCCGCCCATCCATCTGTCGCAACTGTCGACACGTTGTACGTGCCCGCTGCATCATACACATGCAGCTGGCTGCATCTGACCAGCGCGCCATCCGCACTCGTGTTCGTCACTGTCGACGAACCGTCGCCGAAGTCCCACACAATAGTGACTGAATCGCCGTCGGCGTCGGCTATGTCGATGTAGAACATGACCTCCGTAGTCCAGGTCGTCTC
>DUKU01000062.1:24316-26997 GCA_013329135.1 Thermoplasmata archaeon | reverse complement strand
CCCTCCGACCGCTTCAGGTGGTGGCCGTTGAACCTCACTTCGCTCCCCTCGACCCTGGCGATCGGCTGGATGTTCATGCTGGCGAACGCGTCCCGCCTCGACGAGTGCATCTTCCTGACCTTCGTGCCCCTGTGGGCCAGACAGTATGAGTCCGATGGCTCGCCGTGCATCATGACGACGACCTCACCCAGGTCCGCGTCCACGCACAGCCTCGTGGCTGCGAGAAGGTTCATGGTCGCGTCCGACGACGGACGGTCGGACGATCGCTGCGAGCCCACGCACACGACGGGACCCGTCAGGTTCTTCAGCATGAATGACAGGGCCGCTGCAGTGAAGCCCATGGTGTCGGTCCCGTGAGGCACGATAGCCCCGACCGCACCGGAGTTGAGCTCCTCTGCAACCGCTCTGGCCAGGCCCTGCCAGTGAGCGACGGTCATGTTCTCGCTCAGGATCGAGTAGAGCACCTTCGCGCGCACATTGCACAGGTCCATGAGCTCTGGTACCGAGAAGACGAGCTCGTCGGCGGACTTGGCCGGATGCACGGCGCCGGTCCTGTAATCGACGTAGGATGCGATCGTGCCACCCGTGCTGATGACGGCGACGTCCTTCCTGCCCTGGCCACGGGGCAGCTTCTTCCTGACATCACCCTTGGTCTCCTTCTTGGACACCATGGCCACGGTCGAGCCCTGGGTCACGCGCAAGCCGATATTGTACCCGCTTGGCAGTTTGAGTGTGATGATCGCCTCGTCGCTGAACTCGTGCCTGGGCATCAGGACGCCTGTGTGCGTCTCGTGTCCTTTCTGGATGCGCACGGTGTCGCCGACCGTCGCGCCCGCGGCCTTCAGCAGCTGCGCGGCGAGGCCAGTATGAGTCATCGGGCGGTAGAAGGTGTTAGCCGTCTTAAATGGTTTGCTGGAGCCGCTGGCACTCATCCTGCGGACGGTCTCGGGCCAGAAGGGAGAAAATGTTCATATGAGCCGAACCTGATGCCCTCGCAGGTAGCATAAGATGAGAGTGCTGGCCGTAGGGGGAGGGGCGCGCGAGCATGCGATCGTGCGCGCGCTCGCAAGGTCCGGAGCGGACGTCTTCGTCTGCATGAAGAACAGCAACCCAGGGATAGCGAGACTCGCCAAGGGGATCGCCCTGGTCGACGAGACGGACGTCCAGAAGGTGGTCGAGTTCGCGAAGGCCAAGGGGGCAGGCCTGGCAGTGGTCGGGCCCGAGGCACCCCTCGAGGCAGGGCTCGCGGACGCGCTGGAGGCTGCAGGCATCCCCACGGCGAGCCCGAGGAAGGGCGCCGCGAGGATCGAGACCTCGAAGAGCTTCATGAGGAACCTGATGAGGAAGCACGGAGTGAAGGGGTCCGTCAAGTTCGTCGAGGCTGACACGATCGACGATGTCAAGAGGGCGCTCGACGAGCTCGGCACCGAGATAGTCGTCAAGCCAGTGGGCCTGACGGGCGGCAAGGGCGTCAAGGTATTCGGCGAGCACATGATGACCCGGGAGGACATCTTCGCATACGCCGAGGAGATCATCTCCAAGCGCATAGGCGGAGGCACCAGCATGGTCGTCGAGGAGAAGCTCGTCGGCGAGGAGTTCACGCTCCAGGCCTTCTGCGACGGCTCCAGGGTCGTCCCGATGCCCGCGGTCCAGGACCACAAGCGGGCGTACGAGGGGGACAAGGGCCCGAACACGGGCGGCATGGGATCCTACTCGCAGAGCGACGGTCTGCTACCCTTTCTGGAGAGGAAGGACTACGACGACGCCGTATCGATCATGTCCGATACCGTACGCGCGCTCAGGATGGAGGGGGCTGAATACCGGGGCCCGCTCTATGGCCAGTTCATGATCACGAAGCAAGGGCCGAAGGTCATCGAGTTCAATGCGAGGTTCGGGGACCCAGAGGCCATGAACGTCCTCTCGCTCCTCAAGAGCGACTTCGCAGCCATATGCGACGGCATGGCAGAAGGGGACCTGTCTGGCCTGGACGTGGAATTCGACGGAAAGGCATCCGTGTGCAAGTACGTCGTCCCCCAGGGGTACGGCTCGAAATCCCTCTCCGGAGAGGAGATCAAGGTCGACGAGAAGGCGATCGAGGCGGCGGGGGCGGTCCTGTACTACGCCAACGTCAACGAGAAGGACGGAAGGATATTCACCACGACCTCGCGTTCCGTGGGCGTCGTGGGGATCGCGGAGGACCTTGAGGAGGCCGAGCGCATATCGGAGGAAGGCATCCGGCATGTCAGCGGAAAGGTCTTCGTCAGGCACGACATAGGCAAGAAGGCGATGTTGGACGCGAAGGTCGCCCGCATGAACAAGATCAGGGGGCTGAGCCCGTGATGAACCTGGAGAAGGTCGTTTCAAAGATAGAGGAGGAGCTGGACGAGAAGGACCAGATAAGAGAGGTCGCGCTGAAGTCCTCGAGGGCCGTCGTCCGGCTCTCAGGGACCATACTGAAGTGCCTCCACAGAGAGGATGAGTTCGACGAGCAGCTGGAGGACCTGAAGGACGAGGCGTCTCGCCTGTCCAGTCTACTCGCGGACCACCCGGACCTCACATACGCGGGCTATGTCGAGCGCGCTTTCCAGGAGTACTCCGAGGTCGGCATCGTGCTCTCGATACTCGAGAAGGACGATGTGCCTTCGCCGGACGACCTGGGCGTCGAGAGCGTGCCGTACCTG
>DUKU01000062.1:20211-24169 GCA_013329135.1 Thermoplasmata archaeon | reverse complement strand
GCAACGTCATGCGGGCGAACTACTTCCTCGACCGGATGGAGGACCTGTACACCGCGCTGATGCGGTTCGACTACCCGGACGCGATCGTGGCCGTCAGGCGGAAGCAGGACGTCGCCAGGAGCCTGCTCGAGAAGACGCGCGGAGAGGTCGCCGTGGCCGCGAGCGCGATGAACCTCCAGGGGAAGATCGACGAGCTCCTGAAGAAGATGTGAGCATCACCGGAAGTGCTTCTTGAGCGTGTTCTCGATATCGTCCCTTGGGCGGACGCCCGACACCCGCTCGACCTGCTCCCCGGACCTGTAGAATATCAGCGTCGGGATGCTGCGGATGCCCAGGGCCATCGCCGTCTTCGGGCTCTGGTCCGTGTCGAGCTTGGCGAAGGTCACCTTGCCCTTGTAGTCCTTCGCGAGCGCCTCGAATGTCGGCGCGAGCATCCTGCACGGAGCGCACCATGGCGCCCAGCAATCAATCACAAGCTTCCCCGAGCCCTTGACGGTGGACTCGAAGTTTGCGTCCGAGAGCTCAACGATGTCCTCTGACACGACAGTCACTCCTTTGGGTATGCGGGTAAGAGCCTCTTGGATATTTCAGCCTATCCCAGGGCCTGGCCCGCTCACTTCTTCCGCTTCGCTGGCTTCGCCATGAACATGAGGGCCACGAGCACGCTCATGATGATGACCCCCACGGTGAGCACGCCACCGATCGGGTTGCCCTGCGTGCCCACATAGATCGTCTCGGAGTACACGTTGTTCCCGTCGCTGAACTCCACGATCCCGGCCTCGTCATCGATGGCGACTGTGACCACATGCTCGCCATCGGCGATGTTAGCCCAGGTCCAGTTATGAATGAGAGCGATGCTCGCACCTGCCGCCAGCGAGAATTCCTGCTCGCCGAGCAGTATGCCGTCCGCGTAGAAGGTGGCCGTCACATTCTCCGCGCCGACCGACCCGGTGTTGTACACGGTCGCCGTGATGACTATCGGCTCGACGACCCTGACCTCGAAGTCCCTGACCTCGGAGACATCCTCTTCGCCGGTCGATGTGGCGTTGACCCTGACCGTGATGGTCTGGGCCTCGCCGGGCATCGTAATCGTCAGGTTGAACACGCCTCTGGCCGAGGTGCCGCTCGAAGGCGAGACCATTGAACCGGTCGAGTTATCCGCGATGATCTCGGCCTTGTATGTGAAATTGCCCTCTCCCGCCGATGATGGGCCGCCTGTGACCACGAGCGTGCACGCGACCTTCTCGAGCGCACCCGCGAAGGTGGGGACATCCATGGACACCTCGACCGGCGAGTACGCCGACGCGGTGCCCGACACGCCCACCAGGGACGCCAACGAGGCTGTGAAAACAAGGGCGGCGAGCAGGGCCATCGTCTTGCCGCTGGATAGCCTCATTTCTTGCCACCTCCGCCCAGTCCCTTGCGCTTCCTGAGTATGAAGAACATCGCAACCAGGAACACCAGGGTGACCACGAGTCCGATGTCGACGTACAGCCTGCTCACATCGTACTCGTATGTGATATCGTCCCTGACGATGTCCAGGCTGCCCGGGCCTATCACCAGGTCTGAGAGCATCACGGGGACCACACCGTATCCGTTCGCGACGGAGTCGAGCGAAGAGTACGCTAGCACGACCGCCTCTGCCTTCGGGTCCGGGACCATCCTGGTCGCAGTGTACTCGACAGTCAGTTCCTTGGTCTCGAACGCCGCGAGGGTCACGTTCGTCACGGCGGCACCATCCACGGGGTCCACGATTCTCGCGGACCAGCCTGAAGCGTTCAAGGCATCCATGTTGGAGATCGTGACGGTGAAGTCGTCCTCCATGTTGCCGGTGTTGTTGAGCAGGAAGTCCGTGGTCGTGACATTCGATGATATCGGGGACGAGACATTGAGACTCTCGACAGCGACCGACCTCGCGGGCGAGACGCACACGACGAGATTGACTGTCGCCCTCGACGAGCTCTGGGTATCCGACTTGACGCTGACGGAAACAGTGTTGTTGCCAGCCACGGCCGTTTCGCCGACCGTTATCTCGGCCACGACGTAGGTCGCGTTGCCGTTCGACCCGAAGTCGACAACGACGCTGCTCGGGGAGAAGGACGCCTCGAAGTCCTTCCCGCTGTAGCTGACCGTGTATGTGTCCGCGATGTTGCCCGTGTTCTCTATCTGCAACACATAGCTGACAGACGCTCCAGGTGCCACGGTCACCGTCCTGTTCGAGTCCCAGTACGCTTCTACCGACCTCACAGTGTCCCTCGTGAGCGCGAGGTCGATGTACACGCTGTCGTCTCCCAAACCGATGCTATCGGTACGGCCGTAGGTGACCGCCGTGCCACCCTCGGTCCTGACCGCGCTCGAGCTCAGCGTGTAATTGCCGGAGGGCAGGATGAACTGGAAGTGCCCATCGTCGTATGGCACATAGGACAGTTTGCAGTCCTCCGTGACGACGATGACCTCCTCGACGCTCGAGACGCCCGCGACAGTGAGCCTGCCCTCGAGATACTCGCCGACGGAGAGCTGGACATCGGTCGACGAACCGACGTTCCTCGGCACCGACAGGTACGACATCGAAACGCGTCTGTCGACCGAACGTGTGACATAGACCGTGTAAGCGCCTGGTTGGACCTGCGCCGAGAACGTCCCTGATGAACTGGTGGAGAACGATGCATACATGCCGTACTTGCTGTTCGGCATCAGCTCGACCGTGGCCGTGATCGGGTTGCCATCCTCGTCGACGACCGTCCCGCTCACGGTGACGTTATCCAGGCGTGTCTCCAACGCCGAATCGAGGACAAGGTCATCCGAGCCTATCGTGACTATCCTCTCGCTCCAGTGCTCGACATACATGCTCGTGTCATCCACATGCTCGACGTCCTCGAGCAGGAACGACAGCGCGTATGTGCCCTTCGGGAGGCTCAACGCATATTGACCGAGCTTCGTTGAAACGTTCATGGCCGAGATGCCCTCGGCCGAGAGGGCGGTGACAGTGACTGCCTTCGTGGTCGCGACGCCGTCCACGCTGATCTGGCCCGAGAGCATGTACGCGCGCTCGAGCTGAATGTCGTGCTCCGCATCCGTGGATGATATGATGATGGACTCCATGGCGGCGTACTGGACGTCCCCGGTCCTGCCTGTCGCGTATACCGAATACGTGCCGGGCATGAGGAAGACCGAGTATGTTAATGACACCATGTCCAGTGAAGCGTCCTCGGGACCTGAGAACTCCAGGGCGATGTCCTGGGCGGCGCCGAGCACTGTGCCCTGTACATGCACCCGCAGCGTGGCATCGATGTCGAGTGTCACCTGGGAACCGCTCGGGGCCACGACGAGTGATGATTCGTGCTGGTACCACGAGTCTGGTGTGTTCTCGAGCTCTTGGTCCACAGAGACCGTGTAAGAGGACGGGACCAGGACCGCGCAGTACTGGCCGTACGCACCTGACACGACCTCGACAGTCTCCAGGCCGCTATTGTCGGGTATGAACGAGATAGTCACGCCGCTGAGGCCCACACCGTCAGAGGTCAACGCCCCCGAGACCGGAACCTCGTCCGCCAACGCGATGAACATCGTGTCGAGGATATCGTCACCGTACAGCAGACTCTGGGACCACGATGAGTAGCCCTGGTCCGAGAGGGATATGGTTGCGTACTCGCCCTTCGGGAACACGATGCTGAACCTCGCGGTGGACTCGGACTTGTACTTGAACACGTATCCGTCGGGGTCTGTGACACATATGTTCGTATACGTCCCGAGCTCCGATTCGGAAGGCTCCAGATCGCCATCGGCATCCTTGTAGACCGTCCCGGAGAACCTTACCCCTTGCGAGAGCTTCATCACAAGATCGGACAGGTCGGACGATACCACCAATGGGGCGCTGTATATGCCCAGGGCCTTCACGGAGCTTATCATGACATCATACTCCCCCGCGGGGAGGAGGATGTCGAAAGTGCCCAAGGAG
>DUKU01000062.1:17485-19982 GCA_013329135.1 Thermoplasmata archaeon | reverse complement strand
TCGACTCATCGCTGAGGTCGAGCGACATCTGGCCCGCGAAGGAGCCGGAACCCGTCGTGTAGACTGCCTGGAGGGTGTATTCGCCCGGCGGAAGTTCCGCCTCGACCCATCCGTACCTGTCCGTGATGCCGGAGACCGAGTAGCCAGAATCATAATCGTCTGAGATCACATACGCCGCGTACGCGGCCGGGGATCCGTCGACCGTGACCCTGACACTGACCGTGCATCTGTCCCATAGGGTCACGTTCCTCTGGTTCGAATTCGCGGAGTTGATACTGAAACGCTCGTCGAACAGTGTCTTGCTCTCCTCGGTCGTCGTCATGACGTACTTGGAGCTGAGGATCTGCTCGAAGACATACACGCCACCCTCTTCCGTGGTGGTCGAGAACTCCGCTTCGGAGAGCAAGTCGCTCAGGACGAGCTCCACGCCAGCAACTGGTGAGTTGTCCGGGTTCAACAGGAACCCGCGCAGGGTCGCTGGCTCGATCGCCAGGTTCAGGTTGGGCTTGGCGCCTGCCGAGACGTTCTCGCCGGAGGCGATCGTGAGGTTCGTGCCCATCACGAGCGCGAACACGTCGTACTGGCCGGGAGGCACATATCCATCGTACGACCCCTCGGACGCGTCGAACTCATAGGTGATGCCGGAAGTGGTGTCGACGGCATAAACCGTCGCGCCTGCAATCAGGTCGTCTGAATCGGAGGTGTAGTTGCCCTCCATGTCGTTGTCCCAGAAGATGTCGCCGTACACGCGGGAACTCGACATCACATAGTCCTTCGTGATGATGTAGTCCAATACGCCATCGCCGTCGAGGTCCTGCTTGACCCTCATCGCCTGGTCATCCGTGACGTTGAACTTGATCCTGGTGACCACATTGTTGCCCGTCAGGCCCTGGTTCTTGGCAGCACCATCGGATATGATGACCGTGACGTTCCCGAAGGGCGCTAGCACAGAGTACTTGCCCTCGACGTCCGTCTTCACCTGCTGGTGCGGTATGCCGTACTCGTCTTGGACGGTGACCCACAGCCCTTCCGCAGGGTAGCCCTCCTCGGTCGTGACCGTGCCGCTCACGTACGCACCGTGGTAGTACTTCAGGAACACCGTGCCGCTCTGATACAACGAGCTGGCACTGTAATCGACCACACCGGTGATCTCTCCCGCGGATATCCTCGAGTTCAGCTCGATGGCCTCATCGAAGCTGACCGCGCGCCATGCGTCCGGATGCAGCGAAACCACGTCCGAAGCATATGGGTTGAAGTACGCGGTCCTGTAGACCACCTTGAAATGAGTCATGTTCCAGCCTGGCATCGGGCTGACCTTCTGGACCACGCCGGAAACGCCCGGGAGGCCCTCGTTGGTGAGACCGATGTCGGACCCGCTGACGCCGCACATGGCCCTGTAGAACATGCTGTCGAAGAACATGTCCGAGTACGCTATCTCATATGAGGCGATGGACATGTCCGAAGTGATCTCGTCGAGGTCGTGCGAGATGCCGTTGCTGTCGACCGCCTTGATCGTGTAGAAATCTATCGGCGAGGAGCCGTCTATGCGCCTGTCAGAGAGTTTCGCGGGCGCATAGAATATGCCTGTCTCGTAGGCCGATATTGGGAACATCCTTGAATCCACGTTGAAGTACCTGATCTCCCAGCCAGTGACGGCGCACAGGTCATCGTACAGGCAGACGAGCGAGTCCATGCCCACCTTGGCGAGCTCGACCCTGCCGGCCACGATCCTGGCGTTCGTCCCCGTGAGATCGGACGACATCGGCCCATATATGTCTGGGTCGGAGAGCACTTCATCTATGATCGGCTGCTCTGGAGTAGAGACATCAACAATCTCGCGCATGCGCTCGACATCGACGCCGTAGTCCTCCATGACCGAGACGACCCCCGTCTCGATGTCGCCACCCACGCGGATGCCGCCCTGGACCAACCGGAAGGCGAACAGCGCGATGGCGTCCTCCTCGCTCTGGGCCATTATGACGTTACCTGTGAACTGGTAGCCGTTCTGGAAGTTGTCCGCCACGGTCGGGTGTTCGCCCTCGGCGACAGCCTCGAACCCGTAGTCCCACCATGCTACGTACGCGGGCTTCGCCTCGACCGGGTACACGTCCGAATCCTGCTCGGCGAACCAATCCCACGCAGCGGGATAATAGTATGAAGGTAGCGGGAGCGAGTAGCCGAACGCGCCCAGGTACCAGTTGGATCCGTTGGTCTCGTCGTATCCTCCGGGCCTCATGAAGCTGGGCATGCTGAAGTAGATGTCCCTGTCGTAGTCCCTCTTGGTCTCGGCAGGTATGCCCGCATCGACGCTGTACCATATGTTCGGCAATAGGATCATGAAACCCAGGAACAGGACACCGACGATATGGCGTATCTTGATGCTCTTGCGCATGATGGTGAACACGGACCCGCTAGCTCCCGTCACGGACTTGCGGACGCTGTTGAAGTCGAGGGCGTCGACGATGATCACGAACACCCATGCCGCTGCGATCGCGAA
>DUKU01000062.1:1140-17301 GCA_013329135.1 Thermoplasmata archaeon | reverse complement strand
AGCCAGACGACCATGAATATGTACTCCGCGCCCGTCCGCTTGGGGATCTTTATCAGCGCGTAGATCAGCCCAGCCAACGAGAGGAAGAACGTGACCATGCCGAAGGACAGTGCCAGCTCGGAGAACTGCGGAGCCCTGGCCTCAGATATGGTCGTGTACAGCTTGCTCTGGCTGAAATAGCCCTGACCGGTGACGATCGCATCGGCCAGCGGTGCGTAGAACAGGCTCACGCCCGCGACGATTGCGATCGTCACACCGGCGATCGTCGGCAGCGAGATGGTCCATGGGGAATCCCTCGAGACCACGAACATCACGCCGAAGATCAGGCCTCCGGCACTGAGCAGCAGCGGGATCAGGAACCTGTCGTTGAAGAAGGAGTCGAAGTAGTTGGCATAGTACGGGAACGCCAACAGGTACCCGAAGCTCATGGAGATCATGACGAGCATCGTGACGCTCGTCGAGTCCTGGTACCGGAACATGTTCACGAACAGCTGGATGACGTAGTACACGAGTATGATGACTGTGACATACGCGAACCCGACCCATGTCATCATGAGCGCGGCGTACGCCGTGCCCGCCATGAGAGCGTAGAGTATCGCGGCGTGGCTTCCGCCGAGGTAGCTCTTGAGGCCGGCGACGATGCTCGTGCCGCTCTTCCAGCTCTCGACCCACTTCTTGTGCTCCTGGACCCGTATGGCCTTCAGGAGGAAGTAGAATATCATGACGATCAGGAACAGGATGATCGCATCGTGGTCCGCATTGGAGAGCACGCTACGCTGGACATGCGCGGGCATGATCGCGAAGAAGAACGCGGCCGCCAGGCCGACCCGCCTGCCGAACGTCTCCTTGCCCAGGAAGTACACTGGTACGACCGTGAGAGCGCCCCAGAACGCCGTTGACCAGACGAGGAAGAACCCGACTGAATCGTCGATCGAGGCGAACAGCCCCTCCATCAGCACGGCCGGGACGGCCACGGACATGCTGAAGAACGGCGGCCTCGGGTTGACGAGGTTGTCCGGGTAGTTGAGCAGCGGGTCCCTGAACAGGTTCAGGCCCGTCTCGACGTGGTAATCGATGATCCTGCGCCAATAATACGAGTCAGACCCGCCCGAGACGATGTAGTCGTTCTCAGCTGACGTCTCGTAGGCAAAGTACGACCGTATGAAGAGCGCAAGCAGGAATACGAAGGTCAGCATGAGCAATGCCGGCCCGTTCGTTCTCATCCACTTGCCCAACTCGCTCGGCCCTCCGCCCCCCCTCGAAAGCTTGGGCATAAAGGACCTAGCAGGACTATCCCTTGCTTCGGCCAACGATAACTCCACCTAGTCGCGATAGTAGCCCACCGATGCCTGGGGTGCTATATATACGTTAGGGGCCACGTCCTACGGACGTGGTGCCCCGAAAAACGACCATCTGGCATGCGAGTGTTTGGCACTGTCCGAAGTGCCCGACAACGATGTCAGTGCAGTCATCCCAAGGATGATGTCTCCTCGGCCAACTTGCGGGCCGCGGCCCCGGGGTCCGGCGCGTCATAGATGGCCCTGCCGACGATGACGAAGTCCGCTCCCGCCCTCAGCGCGTCCGAGGCTTTGCCGCCCTGGGCGCCCACGCCTGGGCTGATGATCTCGAGATCGCCTATGAGCCGCCTCAGGTCCGAAATCCTCTCGGGCCTCGTCGCCGGGGCCACTATACCCCTTGCACCCATGGCCTTCGCGAGTGTTGCGAACTTGTCCGCGAGCGGCGCGGTGAACTGCTTGCCACCAGGGTGGCTCATCTCCGTCAAGACGAACACCTGCCCCTTGGCCGCGTCAACGCACGCCTTGACCGAGTCCTCGCCAGTGAACCCGTGGCATATGACCGCGGACGCGCCCCTGGCCATCGCCTGCTCCACTATCAGCCGGTTCGTGTTCGGTATGTCCGCGATCTTGAAGTCGCATATCACATGCTTGACCTTCGACAGCTCGGTGATCATGCCCGGCCCCGCTCCGAGGACCAGGGGCCAGTTTATCTTTATTGCGTCCACGTGATCCCTGACCGCCTCGACGACTCGGTGCGCGTCCTCCCGGGTCGTGACATCGAGGGCGAGGATCACCCTCGTGTTCTTCTCGATCTTCATGGCCGGTGAATCGGCGGGCGTTCAATTAACCCTTCGCACCACATCCATTCAATAACTCCGACGACATACGAGTGGCCGTGGGCAAGATACGGCGGTTGAAGAAGGGGTCCGCATACACTGGCACCCTGCCTCCGGGCTGTGTGCTGTGCGAGCAGGGAGCGAAGCTCGTCCTCTTGGTCACCGGCAAATGCGCGAAGAGGTGCGGATACTGTCCGCTGTCCGCACAGAAGAAGGGGAAGGACGTCTTCTTCGCAAACGAGAGGAGGATACAGGCCGTCGACGAGGCGCTCGAAGAGGCCGAGCTCATGGACGCCCTCGGGACGGGCATCACCGGCGGGGACCCGCTGATCGCGGTCCAGAGGACCGCGGACTCCATCAAGGCTCTCAAGAAGCGGTTCGGGAAGGACCATCATATCCATCTCTACACATCGACGACCGACAAGGCCAGGATAGACAGAGTGGCGAGGGCGGGCCTGGACGAGATCCGGTTCCATCCTCCGGTCAGCCTCTGGAAGAGGCTTGAGAGATCCGAGTTCGCCGACGCTCTCATGCTCTCGAAGAAGAGAGGTATGACTGTCGGGCTCGAGGTGCCCGTCATCCCTGGACGGGGCGAGGAGATCGGCTCCTTGGTCCGATCGGCAGACTCGCTCGGCCTCGACTTCGTCAACCTGAACGAGCTCGAGTTCTCGGAGACCAACTGGAGGGCGCTCAGGGCCATGGGCTTCGACGTCAAGGACGATGTCTCCTCGGCGGTCGCCGGGAGCCAGGAGCTGGCGCTCAGCGTCCTCAGGACGGACATCGCGATGCCGCTCCATTACTGTTCTTCCTCCTTCAAGGACGGCGTGCAGCTCAGGGAGAGGATCGGCAGGCGCGCCCGGAACGTGCGCAAGCCGCACGAGATACTCACGAACGACGGCACATTGCTCAAGGGGGTCGTCGAGACGGGCGATCCCGCAGGGGTCGCGCGCGCTCTCGCCCGGGACTACGACGTGCCCGCGAGGCTGATGTGGGTGGACGAGGAGAAGGCCCGGCTCGAGGTGGCGCCATGGGTCCTCGAGGAGATCGCATCGGAGCTGGAGCTGCAGTCGTTCATCGTAGAAGAATATCCCACGGCGGACAGGCTCGAGGTGGAGCGCTCACCGCTCAGGCGACGCTGATGCTCTGAATGTTGTGGTGCCTGCTGACTATCTCCCTGGCGATCCTGAGGTTCCGGCCGTTCTTGCCTATGGCCTTCCCCTTCACCTTCGGGTCCACGGTCACGGTCGCGTGCCTGATGGTCCCCCTGTCCTCGAGGGACACGGACTGGACGCTGTATGTGTGGAACACGTTCTTGACGAAGGTCTCCGGATCCTCGGAGTACTCGATCACGTGGATGTTCTTGCTCGTGAGGTTCTTGAGGCGGATGACGTTCTCGCCCTTCTTGCCCACTGCCCTCGAGCCCTGGCCCTTCTCGACCACGAACACGAGCTTCTCCTCGGTCTCGAGGCAGTCCTTGACCTGGGTGCCCGTGACCTTCTCGAACAAAGAGATGTACCGGAGGGTGTCCTCCGTAAAGGTGATTTCGCCCATTGGCATCAGTCCCTCACGCAGAGAGGATGTTCGACTCCCCCGGGCTCACGATCGCCAGCGCGGATATCGGGAACGGCTTCCCGCACGCGGCCCCGAGCTCGACGTTCGTCCCCTGGTATGCGAGCAGCTTCACTCCGCTCACGCCCTCGAAGCCGTCCTTGTCGGGGCAGTTGCTCGCCAGGACGACCATCTTCGCCTCGCCCTTGCTCACGCACTTCCTCGTCTCAGCGAGGCCGAACCTGACGTCTCCCGATGAGGCCGCTGTCTTGAGCGCTCTCGCGATGTCCATGTTCACGCACCTTCCTTCTTCGCCGGGGACCAGACCAGGTTGACTGCGCCGGTACCGACTGTAACTGGCTGGCCAACTATAATGTTTTCTACAACGCCCTCGAGCAGGTCCACCTCGCCGGTGATGGCCGCGCGCAACAGGTGGGTCGATGTTATCTCGAACGCCGCCCTCGCGAGCACGCTCGACTTCCGGCCGGATATGCCGTGCCTGCCGATTGCCTTCACGTCGCCGTCGTTGGTCATCAGGTCCGCGACAAGCATGATATGCCGTATGTCGACCGTCAGGCCCTGCTCGTCCAGCGTCTTCGACGCCTCGACTATGAGCGAGTTCCTGGCCGCCTCGATCCCGAGCACCTCGAATATCTCGAGTATGCTGTTGGTCGTGGTGTTTGCCCTGTCGACGAGGTCTATCTCGAGGACCTTCTCGAGGTTGGAGCCCTCGGTGTACACCACGTATCTGCCGCTGACCTTGCGTATCACGGCCCTCGTGATGCCGTCGATGCCCTTGATGGGCGTGTGCTTCGTGTCCTCGGATATCCTCTGGAGCTTCTTGTACGATGGCTCATCGCACTTGATCACGACGTTGCCCTCGCGCATCTCCGCGAGGCCTTTGAGGCCCTTCGCCTTGTTCAGCTTCCTCAGGACCTCCTCGGGAGTGATGGACTTCCGCTCGATCTTGCGCTTGTCGAGCCTGACCATGACCTCCATGTTGTTGATGTCCGTCTCGACGTCCGCGATGTCGATGATCTTGGTCAACTCGATGTTGGACGCGATCTGACGGACCTTCTCGAGGTCGTCCTGGGCGGCTTTCTCGAGGTGTATCTCCATGATCGGGGTGCTGGGCACGCGCCTAGCGTCCACGATCTCGATGAGCCTCGGAAGGCCGAGCGTGACGTTCATCTCTGCGACACCCGCGTAGTGGAAAGTCCTCATGGTCATCTGTGTGCCGGGCTCGCCTATGCTCTGGGCGGCGAGTATGCCCACGGACTCGCTCGGGTCTATCCTGTGCATCTCGTGCCTGTCGCACGTGAGCTCCAAGATCCTCTTCAGGTGCTTGTCCGGGATCTCAGCGCCGTCCAGACGGGCTGCGATCTCGTGCAGGACCTCCCATGGGAGCTTCCTGCCCATGTCGTCGACCATCTTCTTGAGCTTGATCTCGAACGGGGTCGACCTCTGGACCTTGGCCGGGACCTCCTTCCTCTCGATCTTGATCGTCTTGAGGGGCTTCTCCTTCTTCTTCTTGGGCGCCCTCTCCTTGGCCTTGACCGAGGCAATGACCTGCTTGAGCTTCTTCTCGCCTATGAGCTTCTCTATCTCCCTGAGGGTCTTCTCGTGGGCCCTCGCGACCTTCGTGAACGTGTAGCCGGCCTTGACCAGCATCTCGGCTGTCTTGGCATCGACGCCCTTGTTCAGGAAGACCTCTGCTGGATCCTTACCCATTGGTCATCCCTCCTCTCCGCCGCCGGGTTCGAAGTCCGGCTCCTCTTCCGTCTCCGGCTCCTCCGGGGTCTCCAGCAGGTCCCTGTCCTGGATACCATAGCTGACGACGCCCTTCTCCTGGACCTTTGCGATGAGCTCGCCCTTGTCCCCGAGGACGCTCAGTATGATGTCGTCGACGTCGACGGCTTCTCCCTGAACGCTCCTGGTCGGGTCGATGCCGTCCTCGCCGTACTCGAGCTGGATGATCGTGCCGGCCGTGTTCCTCACGGAACCGTCCTGCATGACCTTCAGGTCCTCGAGCGCGTTGATGAGCCTCCTCTGCATGTATCCAGACCTCGATGTCCTCACGGCCGTATCGACCAGTCCTTCCCTGCCACCCATCGAGTGGAAGAAGTACTCGGTCGGTGTGAGGCCGCTCTTGTAGGAGTTCTTGATGAACCCTCTCGCCTCGGACCCGAGGTCACCCTTCTTGAAGTGCGGGAGCGTGCGGTTCCAGTAACCTCTGGACAGACGCTCGCCCCTGACGGCCTGCTGGCCGATGGCACCTGCCATCTGCGACAGGTTCAGCATCGAGCCCCTCGCGCCGCACCTGGCCATTATGACGGCCGAGTTCTCCATACCGAGGTGCCTGCCCGCGATCTGGCCCGCTGTGTCCCTGGCCTTGCCCAGGACCTTCATGATCTCGACCTCGAGTGTCTCCTCGAGGGACCTGCCGGGCATCTGTTCGAGCTCACCGCGCCTGTACGCGCCCACGTGCTCCTCGACCTTGAGCCTCGCCTGGGTCATCGCATCGTCTATCTCCCTCTTGGCCTGGTCGGGGATGTCCTCGTCATCTATGCCCGTGGTGAACCCGCGGACCATGATGGCGCCGATGGCGATCTTGGTCGATTGGTCGATGAACATCCTCGCAGTGTCGGGGCCGTAGTCCCTGGACAGCTTGTCCAGTATGCGGCCCTTGAACGCCCCGATGGCCTTCTCGTCGATCGTGCCGGCCACGAGGATGCCGTCGCGTATGACCACGAACGAGTCGTGCTCGCACGCCTCCTTCTTGCACTCGTCGCACCTCTGGCATATGGACGACTTGAAGGTCATGTGGAGGTCCTTGGGCAGTATGAGGCTGAACAGCTGCTTGCCGCCCCAGTACTCGACCCCGCCTTCCTTGACCAGGGGCTTGGGCATATCGAGCCCAGGGGTCTTCTCCATGATCCTGAGGGTCTCCTCCTTCGTGAACTTCGAGTCCTCGTGCGTCAGGAGGAACGCGCCCGTGATGTGGTCGTGTATGCCCCCTATGACCGGCCCTCCGAACCTCGGGCTCAGGATGTGTTCCTGGACCCTCATGAGGACCTTGGCCTCGGCACGCGCCTCCTCACTCTGGAGCACGTGCAGGTTCATCTCGTCGCCGTCGAAGTCCGCGTTGTACGGCGGGCAGACGCACAGGTTGAACCTGAACGTCTTGTGCGGCATGACCCTGACCTCGTGCGCCATGATGGACATCCTGTGCAGGGACGGCTGCCTGTTGAACAGCACGATGTCGCCGTCCATCAGGTGCCTCTCGACTATGTACCCAGCCTCGACGCCTTCCGCGACGGTCGCGGCGTTCTTGTCCGTGATCTTGATCCTGCGCCCGTCCGTGCGGATGACGTAGTTCACGCCAGCCTTGTACACGTCGCCGGGCGGAGCCGGCCCGCGCGAGGCCATCTCCTTCGCGACGGCCAGGTTCCTCTCGGTGACCCTTATCGGCACCGTCAGCTCTCTGGCGGCCGCGATCGGCACGCCGACCTCGTTCACAGAGAGCATCGGGTCCGGGGATATCACTGTCCTCGCGGAGAAGTTGACCCTCTTACCTGACAGGTTCGACCTGAACCTGCCTTCCTTGCCCTTCAGCCTCTGCACGAGGGTCTTCAGGGGCCTGCCTGACCTGTGCCTCGCGGGCGGTATGCCCGATGTCTGGTTGTCGAAGTAGGTCGTGACATGGTACTGCAACAGCTCCCAGAGGTCCTCAACGATGAGCTGGGGCGCGCCCGCGTCCCTGTTCTCTCTCAGCCTCTGGTTGATCCTGAGCACGTCCACGAGCTTGTGCGTCACGTCGTCCTCGGACCTGTCCCCGGACTCCAGCGTGATCGATGGCCTCACTGTGACCGGCGGCACCGGCAGCGAGGTCAGGATCATCCACTCCGGCCTGGACACGGCCGGGTCCATGCCGAGCGAGATCAGGTCACCCTCCGGTATGCGCTCGAGCCTCTCCCTGACCTCCTTCGGGGTGAGCTTGTGCCCCTCCTCCCTGAAGGTCGTGGGCTTGTCAAGCGTTATCTTGAGCTGGACCGTCCCGCAGTGCGGGCACGTGGTCCTGGACGCAGCGTCCTTCGCGGCCTCCTTGGTGACCGTGGCGGTGTCCAGGGTGTCTCCACCCAGTTCCTCCATCCGGTCCCTCTGCCTCAGGTATTCGGCCGCCTGCTCGCCTGTGAGCAGAAGCCTGCCGCACGAGCGGCAGGTGGACTGCAGGAGCTTCTTGATCTCCTTCACGTATCCTACGTGTATAACGGGCATCGCGAGGTCGATGTGCCCGAAGTGACCGGGACACTCATCGACCTTCTTCCCGCAGGTCTTGCACCTGAGCCCGGGCTCGATGACACCGAGATGCGGGTCCATGAGCCCCATGTCGATCGGGAAGCCGTCGTCGTCGTACGTGTCGGCCGTGATGATCTTCGTCGCACTCATCTTGCGTATCTCGTCCGGCGACAGCTGCGCGAACTTGATCGCAGATATCCTCTTGGTTACGCCAGAGACCATCATTTCAAATCCTCCAGCTGAAGACGCATGACCACACCAAGGGACAGCAACTCGTCCAAGAGCAACTTGAACGCGTATGATGTCTGCACCTGGTATACCTTCGAGTTGTTCCCGCAGACCGGGCACCTGAGGGTGCCGCGCCTGTCGAGGATCGCGATGTGGCCGCAGTTCGAGTTGCCGCAAACATATTGGAGCGTCCCGTCGGACTCGTCCAGGAGTCTGTCCTTGATGACCATGGCCGCGCCGTGGCCTATGAGACAGTCCCTCTCCATCTCGCCGAACCTCAGGCCGCCCTGCCTCGAGCGCCCCTCCGTCGGCTGCCTCGTGAGTATCTGGACCGGGCCCCTGCTCCTGACATGGAGCTTGCCTGAGACCATGTGGTGCAGCTTCTGGTAGTAGATCACGCCGACGAACACCTCAGCCTCGATCTTGCGGCCAGTGATACCGTCGTACATGACCTCGTTGCCGTTCTGCTTGAAGCCGTTCTTGATGAGGGCGTCCCTGAGGGCCTCTTCCCTCTCGCCGCTGAAACCAGTGCCGTCTATGAACCTGCCTTCCATCGAGCCGACCTTGCCCCCGACCATCTCCAGCACGTGAGCCACGGTCATACGCGACGGGATGGCGTGCGGGTTGATGATGAGGTCTGGCACAAGGCCGTCCTCCGTGAACGGCATGTCCTCCTGGGGCACCAGCAGGCCTACGACACCCTTCTGGCCGTGCCTCGATGCGAACTTGTCCCCCAGCTCAGGGGTCCTTTCGTCCCTGACCTTGACCTTGACCAATCTGGAGCCGTTCTCCGACTCCGTCAGCATGACCGAGTCGACCCAGCCCTTCTCGCCGGGCCTGACGGTGACCGATGTCTCGCGCCTCTTCTGCGGCGTCAGGAAGTCCGCTTCCTCCTCGAGGAACCTCGGGGGAGATGTCTTACCTATGAGAACGTCGCCGCCCTCGACCCTGGTCTCGGGGCTGATGAGCCCGTCCTCGCCCAGGTTGCTGTAGGAGAGGTCCGCCCTCGCGCCCCTTACATCGGGGCTCGGTATCTCGAAATGGTCCTCCTGGCCGCCAGGATACCTGCGCTCCTCCGCCCTGTACGTCCTCATGAACGCAGAGCGGCCGAGGCCGCGCTCCACGGAGGACTTGTTCATGACTATGGCATCCTCCATGTTGTACCCGTGATACGACATGATCGCCACGACGAAGTTCTGCCCCGCAGGCCTCTGGGCGAACGACACGAACTCCATAGGCTTCGTGGTCGTCAGGGGCTTCTGCGGGTAGTGCATCACGTGGCTCCTCGTGTCCGGCCTGGTCCTGTAGTTTGACGAGCTCAGACCGAGCGACTGCTTCGCCATGCCTGAGCCCATCGTGACCCTCGGGCTGGAGTTGTGCTCTGGATATGGCACGAGCGCGGAGCACACGCCGAGGATGACCATCGGGTCGATCTCGACATGGGTGTGATCGTCGCTGAGCAGCGACTCGATCTGCATCGTGCCGCCGCAGCTCTTGCACTCCAGGACGACCTTGCCCTCCTCGCCCGGGTTGCGCCAGTCAACGTCCGTATCGGACAGCAACTTGCCGCAGTGGTCGCACTTCTGAGGGGCCCTGAACGCCGACACCGCGGTGTACGTGTCCTCTTCCTCCTCGGCGTCGATCCACTCGACCACGCCTTCACGGATGAGGTCCGCCCACTTCGCCTTGTGCGAGCGCATGTCCTCGACATGCCTGTGGTTCAACAGGGTCTTCCCGTGGCGAACGACGAGCAGCGGCCTCCTCAGCCTCCCCTCGTCGCAGTTGATAATGATCTCGTTCATGTTGTCGTCGAAGCGCACATTCACCTCGGGCGACAGCAGCCCAGAGCGCCTCCTCTGCCTGATCTCCTCGACGAGCTCCTTGGGCTTGTCGTGCAGGCCGATGAGGTCCCCGTTAACGTATACACGTGTCTCCGTGGTCTGCTGCTCGCTCACTTCCTTCACGCCGAGGTCGCGGAGCAGCCAGATGACATCCTTGTCGTCCGTGCCTTCGCTCACATCTACGATGAGCGCGCAGTTCTTGACAAGGCCGCAGTTCTGGCCCTCAGGCGTCTCGTTGGGACAGAGCCTGCCCCACTGTGTCGGGTGCAGGTCACGGGCCTCGAAGTGCGGCTGGCTCCTCGTGAGTGGTGATGTGACGCGCCTCAGGTGTGACAACGCGCTCATGTTGGACGTCCGGTCCAGCAGCTGGGACACTCCGGCCCTGCCGCCGACCCAGTTGCCCGTCGCGAACGCGTGCAACAGCCTGTGGGTCAGCAGGTCCGGCCTTATGGCCGAGGATATCCTGAGACCCTTCTTCCTCGTGTAACCCCTCTCAAGCTGGTACTTCAGATCCTTGATCAGGTTCGTGAACGCGACCCTGAAGAGATCCTCCATGAGGTCGCCTGCGAGCTTCAGCCTCTTGTTGGCGTAGTGGTCCTTGTCGTCCTCCTTACGCTTGCCGAGCTCCAGCTCCAGGATCGTTCGTGCCACACGCCCGAGGAATATGGACTTCTTCATCCTCGCGTCCGCAGTGTCGCCCAGGTGCGGCAGGAGCGAGCGGTCGATGATGCTCTCGACCTTCTTCGCCCTGTACTCCTTCGCCTGGCCTGTAGCGAACTTGCGCTCGAGGAACAGTATCGCGTCCTCGGTCGTGTATATGCCATTCGGGGGGTACAGCTTCTTGTTCTGGCACTCCTCGATGTTGGCGTACACTATGTTGGCCATCTGCGGGTCGGAGACTATGGACTTGTAGATCTCCTCGTCGTTCTCCATCCCGAGGGCCTTCATGAGCACTATCAGCGGTATCTGGCCGGATGCGGCCGGGACCGAGACGGCCAGTATGCCGTCCTTCTTCTTCTCCATCAGGGTGAGGGCCCTGTAACCCTCCTTCTGTGAGAACACCTTGGCGACGTGCAGGCTGGTGCCGTAGCGCTCGTTCGTCTCGACCATCACCCTGTTCGGAGCGAGGTCCTCGAGCGATATGAGCGCCCTCTCGGTGCCGCCGATGATGAAGTAGCCGCCTGGGTCGCAGAGGTCCTCGCCCATTTCGACCAGGTACTTGTCGACGTCCTCGGGGGTGGGCTCGCGGTCCATGTCGATGTTGTCCTTGTGCAGGTTGCACTTCTTGGATTTCGCCATCACCGGCAGGTCGCCGATATGGACCTTCTCCGGCTCCCTCTCGATGCCGTCCTCCAGGATCGTGAACTCGAGCATGATGGGGGCGGAGTAGTTGAGGTTCCTCAGCCTGGCCTCCATCGGGTAAAGGTCGTGGGTCGCGCCGTTGGCCTCCTTGATTACGGGCCTGCCCACCGTGATCGTCGGCCTGGCCGACGCGTCGATGAGCCCGGTCTTCTCGTCCCGCCTGCGGCCGATCCTGATCTCGATGATCTTGCCCTCGGTCCTGTCCGAATCGAGTCTGATGACGCCCCTGTCGCTCTCATCAGGGGATGCGCGGACGTTGTCCACGATCTTCTGCATCCGGCTGTTCGGATGGTCTATCGTCGGCAAGAAGTCGTTATACGATGCTATGTGGTGGTTGACGATGCTGCGCTCTCGGAAATAGGTTTCTACAAGTTCCCTCAAGGGTTCACCCCCGCACGACCAGCCTGTAGCTGGTTGAGACGCCGCTGGTCCGGCTGCGTCTGACGATCTTGACTACCATTCCCTCTTCGACTGGGCCCGATATCGCGTCGAGTGCGCGAATGCACGGGTCCGAGATCCTGATCTTCGGAAGCTGGTCTTTGGTCAGCTTCAGGTCCTTCAGAATCTTCTCGGCCTCCTTCTCCGACAGGAGATGATGCTCGGGCACGAGCTCATGCTCCAGAACGTTAAATTCTCCGGCCATCTACATCACCGCACGAGCCCAAGGATGTTCCACTGGTCGCCGCTCCCCCGTTTCTCCCACAGACCGATACCGTCGCCCGGCGGGCCCGCGGGGATTTCCGAGACTAGTCTGTTAGGCATAGTCATTCGAACCCCGGGCCACCTGCTTAAAAGGCAGATGCTCTTTCTAGGGAAACCGACACATCGAGAATGCATGAGATTTCCTACCTAGCTGAGCTACGGGCCCTGGGCGGCGTGGATACCCTAGGCTGCGTTAGCAGGCCGTGTAGTCTCTTCAAGTATTTAATGACTCCTTTGAATCAACGGATTCCCCGGCCCGAGCGAGGGTGTCACCCTTTGTTGTGCTCATTTTAAATATAAATCCCAAGATAAATTGCCCCGCTTGGACAACGATTATGTACCCACCCTGTGCCAGTCAGTATCACGCGGTCTGGTGTGCCTGTGACCCGCAGACATGCCAGTATGTCGAGGCCTCAGCATGCAGCCGATGACAGGAATTCGCTCACATATGCCTCGATGCCCTTCTCCGAACCGAGCGACAGGGGCCCTCTGACCCCGGTCACGCCCACCTTGAGGACGGGCGTGTGTACCTTCGCGCCCTTGGAACGCACCAGGTCGTGCATCTTCGCGGCCGCGCTCGCGCCGTCCTTGGCGATCACTTCATCCATCTCGGTGTCGAAGGCCGCGACGGGTTTCTTCCCCCAGGCGTCCCAGTCCGCGCCCTTGATGAACTTCTTCATCCTGCCCGTCATGCCGCCCATCCTGGTAGGAGAGCCCAGGAACAGAAAGTCTCCTTCGGTCCGCTCCTTCAGGGCGTCCTTCACCCGCACGAGCCGGACCGAGTGACCCTCGGCCTCGAGCCGCGCCGCGATCATCTTGGCGACGAGCTCAGTGTTGCCGTAGACGCTATCGTAGACGATGACTCCCTTCATCTCGATCCCGCTCGCGGGGAGTGCTATAGCATTATATACAGATAGGATATTCCTCAGCCCCGAGGTAGAAGAACTTGGAAAGCCAGGAGAAGGTCTGCTCCTCTTGCGGGATCCGCCTTGTGAAGAAGACAGAGACAACGTTCCTCTGTCCAAAGTGCGGGCAGGCCGAGATCGGACGGTGCATGAACTGCAGGGACCAGAGCGTGCACTACAAGTGCCCCGCATGCGGGTTCACAGGTCCGTGAGGTGTTTTGATTGGGTGAAGTCGGCCTCCAATACAGGGTCCTGCCAGAGGACATCGACGTGGACCTTGACAAGCTCGAGAAGGGCATCAAGGCGGCCCTGCCTGAAGGCGCAGCGCTGAAGATGGCAGAGAAGAGACCTGTCGCATTCGGGCTCAAGGCGCTCCATGTGCTCATCGTGCTCGACGACAAGAAGGGCGGCGCGGAGCAGGTCGAGACGGCCATATCCGGCGTGCCCGGCGTGCAGAGCGTCGAGATAGTCGAGATGGGACTGCTCTGACTACCGGATGATGAGGGAACTCACTTCTTCTTAGGCTTGGCCTTCGCGGGCCGCGCACCATACGACCGCAGGACGTCTCTCAGTTCCCTCTGGAGCCTGACGCTCTGTTCGAACTGCTCATCGTCCTCTGACAGCAGGGCGACATACTCCATCATGCTCTGCTTGACGAAGAAGGCGACATCGCCCATCTCTCCAATCTTGTCCGACCATTCGTTTGTCTTGCAGCAGGAGTCCATTTCCTTGACGATCCCTGCGACCTTCGAAACTGCGTCGGGGTCCATAGGGGTCAAGAGGCCCAGCTTTGCCAGTCCCTCGAGGGCGCCCTTCGCCAACTCGCTGTATGTCTGCTTATGGGCAGCCTCGCCGTGAGAGAGCATGAACATCTCCGCGGCGGACCGATAATATGTCTCTATGAAGTGACCAACGCGCTCCTCGCGCGAGACCTCGACCATGGCCGCAGCCTTCAACTTCCTGATGTGGTGATATATCGCCTGAACAGTGAGTCCCATCTCGGCGGCGATCTGGCTTACCGTCATCTCCTTGACCCTCAGGAGGTAGATGATCTTCCTCCGGGTCTCATCAGCCAGCAGCTCGAAGGCCTTTGGGTCCTTGATGGTCTTGATCGACTTCAAGCGTTATCACCGTTAAAACATATGGTGTCACAGTAATATAATGCTTTTCGCACTACTATGTCGTTTTTCGTATTATCACGCATGTATTACTCATTAAAACGAAGGTTTTATTAGGACAAAGCACCATTGGTGTCCAACAAGGAGCTGATTGAACTTGCTCGGAAGGACCGCCAAGGCATTCCCCGGAGCTCTGACATTCAGGGCGCGAAGATCCGCGCCCTTCGAGATCTGGATGAACACAGAGATAGCCTCCAGGGGGCGCACGATATGAACATGGGACACCATGTGCTCCCCTCGGCCGGGAGACTCCACGATGAGGTGGTCCGCTACGTCCGCACAGAGTACGGCGAGAGGGACGCGAGCTGGCTCTCATCGGCAGCAGTCAGGGACTCGTGCCTGAGACTCCCGGGCGGGACTGGCTCCATGACTGGGACTGGCCTGATCAAATCAAGCGCGATGCCACGCGAGCAGTCGGCTCACTGCGGCCCTGTGATCAGCACTCTCTCCGACGAACGGCTGCTCAACGGACTCTCCCCGAGAGGTGAGTTTGCTGGCGAGCGATGAACGGACCTGTTCCTACTGCGGGCGGGCGTGCGGATGCAGCTCGGCGAGATGCCCGAGGTGCGGCAACGTCTTCAGGAAGGAGCGGGAGGAACACGCTCATTCGGACGACATCACAATCGACGTCCCCGACGCCCCTGGAGTCTCTCTCTCCAGATGAACGAAGGCCCCCGATAGTCGACACGGGGGCGTAGGGGACAAACGCCTTCATCTTCTGCAGCCTGGATAGAATACGATCAAATGGTTTGCTGGAAGAGGTTTGACCACGTCCATCGCGTGGGGCTTCAGGCCTTCGGGGGCGGCAGGATGTACCCGCCCTTCATGAGGTACTTCGTCTGGTCCCTCGCCCTCTTGATGATGACCGACGCGAGTTCGTAGAGTTCCTTCCGGCTCTTCTTCTCCCTGGCGAGCCCCTCGTTGACAGCGGCCGTGCCGACGGCTGCGGCCTCCCTCGGGAAGACCTCCCAGTCATCCATCGTCGGGACGATGTAGTCCTCCCTCAGGCCGTTGTCCTCGGCCGTCTTCGCGATCTCCAGGACCGCGGCCAGGCACATCGTGTCGGAGATGGTCCTAGCCTTCACGTCGAGCGTACCCCTGAATATGCCGGGGAACCCGAGCGAGTTGTTGACCTGGTTCGGGAAATCGGACCTGCCCGTAGCGACGATCTTCGCCCCGGCCTCCTTGGCCTCCCACGGCCATATCTCAGGTATCGGGTTCGCGGTCGCGAACACTATCGAATCGTCCGCCATGCCTTTGATCCATTCGGGCTTGACCGTGCCGGGGCCTGGCTTTGAAGCCGCGACAACGATATCCGCACCCTTCATGGCGTCCGCGGGAGTGCCCACGAGGCCTTCCTTGTTCGAGTGCTCGCACATGAACCACTTCTCCTTGTACTCGGCCTTCGTGTCCTCTCTGCCGAGGTGGAGCGTGCCCTTGGAGTCGCACATGACCATGTTGCCCCACTTGAAGCCGGAGACCTGCATGATCCTCGATATGGCGATGTTCGCAGCGCCCGCGCCGATGAACACGGCCTTCATCTCGGAGGGCTTCTTCCCGACCATCTTCGCCGCGTTTATCGCGCCTGCGGCGACGATCGTGCCCGTGCCCTGCTGGTCGTCGTGCCAGACGGGTATCTCGCACTCGGCCCTCAGGCGTTCGAGTATGTAGAAGCACTTCGGCTGCGAGATGTCCTCCAGGTTCACTCCGCCAAGGGAGGGCTGGAGTATCTTGACGGTCTCGATGATCTTCTCGGGGTCCTTCGTGCCCAGGCAGATCGGGTATGCGTCCACTCCGCCGAGGTACTTGAACAGGAGCGACTTGCCCTCCATGACCGGCATGCCCGCCTCGGGACCTATGTCCCCGAGGCCCAGAACCCTCGTGCCGTCCGATATGACAGCGACGGTGTTCCACCGGTTGGTGTGGATGTATGACAGGTCCTTGTTCTTGTTGATCGCCTTGCA
>DUKU01000062.1:0-945 GCA_013329135.1 Thermoplasmata archaeon | reverse complement strand
CCCGCGTAGAACGGGTGGTATATCATGGCGAGCCTAGCGGGCTCGTACGCCTTCTTCAGGAGCTGGTCCACCGAAACCTGCTTAGGAGCAGGTGCCGCCTTCGGCTTGGCCTTCTTGACAGGTGCCTTCTTGACGGCCTTCTTCTTCGCAGCCTTTGATTTCTTCGCCATTCGATTCTACCCCTTTGTATCCGTATCGACGTCGAAACTCGTTGGTCGCGTTCGCCAATTCTGACGACCGCGACGGTCGTTTGTTACGCTTCTTGCTACCAGCACGTGATAATTTCGACGGATTAATACGTTGTCATCGTACGGTTCCGCTTCCCGCGTCGGGCGCCCGGGACCCGCTCCGAGAACTGAACATATTATCAGGGTAAATCGATTCGGAACGGACATGAGGGTAGTCCTCCTCGACGGATACACGGATGAGCCTGCGTGCCTCGGCGTACCGCCCTACGTGTCGCCATACATACGGCTCTGCTACGGGGCCGCGATGGCGACTGGCGCAGACGTCAGGTACCTGACGATAGACCAGTGGAGAGCAGACCCCGGTTCGCTGCCGGAGGGAGACCTCCTTGCCGTCGTGAGGAACGTCGCCGTTCCTGGGAAGTATCTCAGGGGCATGCCCGCGAGCGACCGTGAGCTCGTTGCAATATGTGCTGGCTTCAAGGGACCCAAGGTCGCGAGCCTCGGTACCGGCCCGGGGATGGTCAGGAAGGAGCTGCGAGACTCGTTCGACCTTGTCGTGTCCGGGGACCTCGACGCCGTGGTCTTCGACGCTGTCGCGACCAGGTCCCTGGGGGACAGGCGGAGGTCGGACGATGAATGGGGCACTTGGCTCGTCCGCGGGGCCGAGGTCTGTGCCCTGCACCCCGACATATGGGGGCCCTTGATCGCGGAGGTGCAGATGTACAGGGGCTGCGTCAGATACGTGTCTGGAGGGTGA
>DUKU01000041.1 GCA_013329135.1 Thermoplasmata archaeon | reverse complement strand
ACCCGCCGCGAGCTGCAGCTTGTCGTTCGCGGCCAGGTACACGATGATGGTCCATTCCGCCTCAGCTATCGGCCCCTCAGAGTCGGCTGGAGGCTCCAAGAAGCTGTCAGGCTTCGCGACGGTGAACGCATTCACCATCGAAAACGCAGTCACAATCAGCAATGCCGCTATAATCCTCTTCGAATAGGTCGTTCTCATAGACTCCCCCTCGCACCCGGTGAGTCCGACTTTCCGCTAAATAAGGATTTCGGTCAGTCAGTATGATTTCACAGATTGTAGGGCACCATCTGCGGAACGGGGTCAAGTCGCAGTCCTTTGAGGGAGTCTCACGGAGTCCCCGACCGACAGCAGGTATTCATTTCGCGGAGGCATAGGGGGAAGGCGTCTTAGGGATCCGTGGGCGAGTGACGATGAGTATCAAGATGTCATTGCACGACTTGGAGGACGGCCGCTTCGGTCCATATATGCCGAGCAAGAAGAACCGTGTGTTCAGGTCATCTGTCTGCGGAAGAGAATACTTCGTGAAGGTCTTCAGGGACGAATGGAAGGAGCGAGCTCGAACCGAGTTCGGTGTGCTGTCCGAATGCCGTGAGAAGGGAATCCCTGCGCCGTTGCCAGTCGCCGTATTCGAAGGTGCAGTCGTGATGGAGCCGCTCGAAGGTCGCTCTGTTGCAGAGATATTCGATGAGATGTTCTCCCACTCGTTGGGTCCCGACATATCCGATGCACAAAGGGATCTCGCGGACAACCTAGCCAAGTGGCTGTCATCATTCCATGTCGCATTTGATTTCAGGCTTGCTCGTGGGGATGCCATTCTCAAGAACTTCGTCATTACCCCGTCCGGCGTCTGTGGCCTCGACTTCGAGGAAGTCGCACCTTCAGACACGCTCAACGACCTGGGGCAGTTGTGCGCAAGCGCACTCATGACTGACCCCGTCTTCACTGCATCGAAGAACTCCTTCGCAAGGTATCTCGCGAGTTGTTACTGGGCCCATTCTGGGCGGAACCGTGCGGACGAGCTCGCTACGGCCGTGTCGACCGCTATCCGATATTACGCTCCCTTCAGGTCGAACGGGAGCGAACTCATGCGATACGCGGCTAGGATCGAGAACGGCGAGCTGAGGGTCGGATGATCAGACGGCCTGGAGCGACGGGCACCGCGTGACCAGGAATGTCACGCCTACGAACACGGCTGAACTGGCCAGGAACGCGACGTCCCACGCGGTCATCCTTATGGGCCGGAGCTGGGTCCTGGTCTTGTGCATCCCGAAGCCCCTGCCCGTCATGGATGCCGTGATGGAGTTGACTCTGGACATCGCCGTCATGAGCATCGGCATGGTCGTGTATCTCGCGGACCGCACAATCCCCTTGACACTCCGGTCGAGCTTCATCCCCCTAGTGACCTGCGCCTCCCTGACAGTGGCTAACTCGAACTGGAACACCGGCACGAACCGCATGGAGAGAGCTGGCAGGAAGGCGTATCTGTATGGGAACCCCGCGGTCGTAAGGGCGGACGATAGCTCAGAGGGTGAGGTCGTCGCGACGAACACCCACGACATCATGATCAGACTGAGGAACTTGCCGGCTATCGACACGCCGTCATAGACGCCGCCTGTCGTGACCGAGAACACCGACCAGCTCGCGAGATCATCTCCGGAGTGGTTGAATAGGATCTGTGCCAGGAAGATGGCCACGGCAAAGCCGATGATGCCTCTTGTGACGAGCCCTCGCGCGTGGAAGTGTTCCTTGGCCACGAGCACGCACACGACTATCACGGACATGTGGATGGGGTCGACCACCAGGAGAACGAGTATGGAGAACATCACCAGCAGGAGCGCCTTTGTGATGGGGTTCAGCCTGGAGGTGTCGTCGTCAGTGCGTCCGATTGTCATCGAGCCACCTCGCCGAACAATTCCATCCATTCGCTTTCCCGTACACTGCTCACAGGGCCAGCTCTGACGACCTTCCCGGCCCTCATGAAGACGACATCGGTGCATGAGGTCTTGGCGAACCGGACGTCGTGCGTGACCACGACGACCGTCTTGCCAGCCCGCTGGAGGTCTGCTATCATCCCTCGAATGGCCTCTGCGTTCTTTGCGTCCTGTCCCGAGAACGGTTCGTCCATGAGGATCATCCTGGGGCCGTGGGAGGACGCCGACCTGATGTTCACCCTCCTCTTCTGACCGAAGCTGAGGCAATGGGGGTGGACGAACTTTCTGACCTCTTCGGAGGCCTCGAACCCCTCGACGGCCTTCAAAGCCTCATTCATTGATGTGTCGTAGTTCTGTGCGGCGAAGAGTATCTCCTTCTCGACCGTTCTCTCGAAGACTTGATGGTTCGGATTCTGAAAGACGAACCCAACGTCCCTTCCGACGGTCCAAGGTTCCGTTCTTACGTCCTTGTCTTGGACATGTCCCAGCACGTCGATGCTTCCGGACTGAGGGGTTAGTAGTCCCATGAGATGCCGGAGGAGCGTCGTCTTACCGGCTCCGTTCTCCCCCATGAGCGCAACGACCGCGCTGTCTTTGAGGTCGAAGGTCACATCGTCGAGGATCTTCGCGCCATCCACTCCATACGATAGTCCTTTGACCGAGACAACTGCCAGGTCGCCCTTCGGGGACATCGTCGTCGACGGTGGCGCATCGGCGGTCCCAATGCTGTCTGCGAACACTGGGTCGCCCCGTTCACAGTCAAACACCAACCTCCCCTTCTCCATGACCATGACCCTAGATGCGAGGTCCTTGAACCCTCCTGGTCGATGCTCAACGACCACGATGGTCATCTCCTTCTTGCGTCTTAGAGCATCTATGACGCCGACGACGTCGGAGACAGACCTTGGGTCGAGGTTCGATGTGGGCTCATCGAGGATGAGGAGCTGTGGTCTCACCGAGAGCATCGACGCTATCGCGACCTTCTGCTTCTCGCCTCCAGAGAGCGTGGAGAGCTTCCTGTTGACGAGGTGGGTCGCTCGCACGTTCGCCAGAGACTCGTCCACGGCCTTCCTGATGTTCGTCCTTGACATGTTCAGGTTCTCAGGTCCGAAGGCGACCTCCTCCTCGACGGTCTCGGTGCAGAACTGCGTCTCAGGATCCTGCTGCACCATGCACGCGACGCTGGAGACGGCGGTGGCGTCTTCATACACCCTTCCCCCGATTCGCACCTCGCCCCTTTTCTCCGCGGGTATGATGTCTGGAATGAATCCGCACACGGCCTGCATGGCTGTCGACTTGCCAGAGGCTGAGTCGCCCATGAGAAGGACGAACTCTCCAAGGTCGATATGTAGCGAGAGGCCGTCCACTGCAGGCTTAGACCTGTTCTCATACCTCACGTAGAGGTCCCTGACGTCGAGCATCTATCTCACTTCGACCGAAACGACGTCCTCCACCCAGTATGCCCCCTCGTAGTTGGCGGCGACTATCCTGAACAGCTCATCCTCTAGGATGATGATGAGTCCATCGTCAGCCATGACATCGTCCAGTTCGAACACGGCATAGTAACCGTCCCGGCCAGTGACCACGACTTCTGCGGCAGCTCCATCAGGTCCCGCCTCAGTCACGATGTCGCACAGGAGGATTCCCGTATAGTCTCTGGGATCGACATAGGTCACGCTTCCTATCAGTTCCGCGTTGACGGTGACCTGCAAGTCGCTGAAGTCATCGTATCGGAATGTGTACGGATCCGCCACGGCGCCGGAGACTTCGATTGTCCCCTCCTCCGTGAGCTTGAACACGAAAGTGAAGTAGTACACCGCGCCGACCGTGAACGCCGACAGGAAGACCGTGGCGGCGATGACCGCCATGAGTGCCTTGCGCTTCTCTGCCTTCCCCTTGATCCACACACTCTCATCGACATTCGGGTCGTCAACTACGACCTTCTTCTTGCCGAGTATCATCCCTGATAGCTCGAGCGACTCGAGCATCTCCAGGACGAGCCATCCCCCGAAGATGATGCCTGAGGCGGCTCCCAGCATGCAGAGCATCGCGACCAGGTAAAGGGGTATGCCCGAGAAAAAGAACAGCTGGAATACAATCACGTTCGATGCGGCGGAGAAGCCCCCTGCAAGGGCGTAGAACATCGGGCTCCGGTTCGCCTTGGTCTTGTCGTTGAACAGGATGATGTCAGGTATCACTCCCTGGATCAACGAGACGATGACTATGACGATTCCGTGCGTGCTCCCGAGGAAGAGCTCGATCACTCCCTTCAGGAGCCCCGTGACGGTGGCCGCCCCCTTCTTACGCGTGATGCCGAGGGCCAACATTATCCATATCACATGCAGTCCTGCCAAGAACTGGCCCGCCCCGAACGGGACGCCGATGATGTGGTTGACCATGTTGCCGAGGTATCCGATGTATGTCGACAGCACTCCACCGAGCGCCGAGAGCAGTGCGATGGTCACGAGGTCCTTCGTGGAGAAGTAGTACTTCCTCATGCTGCCGCCTCCACGGTTATAGTGAACGTGTTCTTCACCCATCTCGCGCCCGCGGATTCGTACACCGAATATCCCTGTCCTTCGTATGAGGTGAGTTCGCAATCGGAGTTGCTGTACAGGCCATCCTCTGGTAACATAGCTATCCGTGGGCCCTCAGTCCATGTGGGCGCCAGCACTCCGTCTAACTCGATAGAGACTATCATCTCCCCCTGCAGATTCAGCCAGGTCGCATCGGGGTACGCGTTTAGGAAGCCGAACTCTTGGAGATATCCGTCTGCAGCGGCGATCGTCAATAGGTCTCCCTCGGCCATGCCACCGACGAGCTCGAGCAGGTCCCGGACGAGGACGCCCCTGTAGTGCCCCTGCCCCGCGATGTTGCCGTACAGATTCTCGTATGACGAGTCGTTCTCCCTGAGGGTCATGAGCATTAGGTCCTCGTATGTGATGTCGAGGGTCGAGCCATCCTTCCCGATTACATGCACATATGGCGATACAGGCGGGGCGTACTCGATGTCGACCTTCTCGTAGGAGAAGCCGGTCTCGTCAACGGTCACGATGACGATGTGATGGACACCGTCGACCAGGGTCCCACCCGCGCCGCCAGTGATGATAAGGTCGGTGCTCTCGACTTGCATGTAGTTGAATGCATGGATGTGGCCGGTGAACACGGCATCTACATCCTCTTCGAGCACGAACTGCCGTACCCTGTCGCAAGAGGCAGCATCGAGCGTGTGGTTGTCTCCGAACGGGTCGTAGCTTGGCATGTGCGTGACCACGACCTTCCTTTCAGCTCCGGTGAGAGTCTCCCTCAACCATTCGATCTCGTCCTCGTCGATCATCTGGTCAGATGAATCGACGGATGCGAACCTTATTCCCGAGTACTCGAAGCTGTACGCCGAGGACCCGAACCTGGAGGTATACTCATCGCCTCCGTCGAGCTTGACGTCATGGTTCCCAGGGGTCGTGAGGACGGGGATCGTGATGGCTCTCAGGGTCGATTCGAATGCGTCGAACTCAGACGGCTGCCCCGAAGGGGTCATGTCTCCGAGGTGGAGCACGAACTCGCATCCGTCGACATGCTCCAGTGCCTCCGCCAGTATGCCGTTCTGCCCTTGGCTGTCTCCCATGACTGCGAACTTGAACGATTCCTTGACCTGAGCTGAGATACGCAGCTCCGTCTCGGGACCCTGTACGGTGCAGGATATGTTCGACCCGTTCATCGTGGCCGGGTCATCATTACCAGAAAGTGTGGAGTTTGGGAAGCAGTTTGTGAAAGTCACCTCGCCTTCGAAGCCGTTCAGGGTGAGCGCGACCTCCGGTCCCAGGCACCTGACCGTGAGGGTGTCGGAGGTCTGGGACAGTATGTCGCCGCCGACGGCCTCCACGCTCTCTCGGAGCATGGGGAGGCCTAGGCCAGCCAGTATCACCACCGCGCTGGCCGCGACAGCTATTACGGTCCAGGTCCTCTTCTCACGCATCTCCATGGTCTGGTCTCACGCGGTCAGTCCTGTCAGCTCGATCGTTGCGACGGACTTAATCTTCTGCGATCCGAGCAGGTATTCGCTCGTGAGCTTGAGCGGGTACTCATCATCGATCAAGGCCGTCCAGTCGAGCATGAACGCGACGACGAAGCTGTCGTTGTCCGCTACGTCGTCTATCGAGAACGTCGTGCTGTAGTCATCCGTTGCGATGACATTCACATCGTATCCAGCTTCCGCGAGAGTATCGTTGAACTCATAGTGGTACAGATCCTCGCCATCGACCGCCGCGACCAGCACCCAGAGAGGTATGCCCGCGTATGTGTGGTCCACGAGATCATCGTCCGTGTAGTTGTGGTAAGTCGCATGCCACCCGCCGTAGTTCGTGTAGTTGAACCATGACCCGTGCAGGCCTGAGTAGTAGATGGATGCGAAGGTCTCAGCGCTGATCGTCACTGTCTCGGTGCCGACGATTGTGAGTTCCCAGTCAGGAACAGGTTGGAGTTCCTCCAAGGATATGTTCACAATCTGGCTGACCATCAACTTGCTGGATAGCCAGTCCCCGACAATCTTGAGGGGCCAATCATCGTCCGGCAGCGGCGCGCCGTCGAGTTTGTTGGCGACGATGATAGTGTCGTTCCGAGCGACCTGCATCGAGGTGAATGTCTTGTTGTAGCCGTCCTCGGCAGTGACCCTCACGGTATACCCGGCGAAGGCCAGGAGGTCGTTGAACAGATACTCAGTGTCTGGCCCGTCTGCGCCGTCAACAGCTGCGACGAGCGTCCAAAGGGCGACGCCAGTGTAGGTGTGCGTCCCAGTTTCGTTCTCAAAGGACCAGCTGGCTGCATGGTAGTCGCACGATGCGACAGAATCGAAGGTCGGTCTGTCCATCTCATAGACCGTGGTGCCGTTGAGCTCCAATGTGTACTCCCGCACGGGTGACAATACATTCACCGTGCGGACGTACTTGGCCCAGAAGTGCCCGTCCGTGATCGGCTCGCTGTCGTCAATGATGGCTATGCGCAGGACCATGTCTACCAGGGGTGATCCGTCCTGCGCATAAGCCACGACCATCGTGAAGTCGTCGAACCCCAGGGATGTCCCAGCGGCGTCGTAATGCTCGTAAGTGCCGTTCTCCACCTGCGAGCAGTTGTAGGTCATGACGTAACCGTCGGTGGCGACCACTTCGACGGAGTAGTCGTCACCCGAGTACACCAGGTCGACAAGGTCCTTCAGAGCCACGCCGGTGAATTCGAACGGTCCTTCGACAGTTCCCGTCGACTTGATGAAGCTGCCATTCGACGTGAATGACTCCAGGTTCTCGAGCTCGTACATCGTGAGGTCGACCGTCGTTGTGCCGTCGACCGTAAGGACGACATCCTGCTCCT
>DUKU01000140.1:5034-7990 GCA_013329135.1 Thermoplasmata archaeon | reverse complement strand
GCTGCCTGGACGCCGTCGCGAAAACATTAATAGAAGAGATTGTCATATTAGGGAACTGAGATGGGATGCACGTGAACGAAGGCACTGACCAGCTTGTCGTATCCCCGCAGGATGTCACACCCAGCTACGATGAGGCCGTTCCCGCTCCTCCGGCCGAGCAGCCCGCGAAGCAGGCTCGCCCGAGGAAGAAGCACGGATCGGACGCAGACCCTGTCGGGATGATATACGGCAACGTAGGCACTCTCAAGTTCAACATGGTCCTGACCGGCCCGCTCGAGAAGATGGAGTTCGTCAAGGTGAGCCACCACCTCCACGGCTTCGTGCTCGGACAGGTATCTGAGGTGGAGCGGCGGACGAACCTCACCGTGGATGGTGTCGAATCCATGAAGAAGGGTACCCCGGTGCCCATCGATGAGAAGGAACTGGGAATCGTATCGATCATCGGTTTCAGAGACGACAGGAACCTGCTCCAGGTTCCCAGGACCCCCTTGAATGCGGGCGAGGTCGTTTACAGGGCGGACGAGGAGCTCATCAAGGATGTTGTTGGCATAAGCGAGCACTCGGACGTAGGCGCGTACATCGGCCTCCTGTCCGGGCATGATGTCAGAGTGGAGTTGGACATCAACATGCTGGTCCAGAAGCACGTATGCATACTGAGCAAGACCGGCGGCGGCAAATCGTACTGCTCGGGAGCCATCGTAGAGGAGCTGATGAAGCACAAGGTCACGGTCTGCATCATAGACCCTCACGGCGAGTACTCGTCGATGAAGCACAAAGGTGTCGTCAAGAAGACCACGCGCGACTTCGGCATCACTCCGAAGGGCTATGAGGACAAGATCATGGAGTTCGCACCGGACACGAATGCGAACAAGGGTGCGAGGCCGCTCAAGTTCACCCTGAACAACCTCGACGCTAGAGAGATACTCAGTCTCACGAACATCAAGAACGTGCGGTCGTACCTCACGATGCTGAGGAAGGCCATCGACGCTCTGAGGGAGACCAAGGGGAGCTACTCCCTCAAGGACATAGTCACGGTCATCGAGGCGAACGCCGAGCCATCCAGCGCCGGCCTCATCACCGAGTTGGAGTATCTGAACGAGATCGATGTGTTCGCCGAGCAGGGGACCAAGATCGACGAGCTCATACAGAAGTGCAAGACGACGATCATAAACCTGAGGGGCACGCCCCAGGACATCCAGGAGCTCATCGTCAACAGGATCGGCACTGCGTTGTTCGAGCTGCGCAAGATCGACAAGATACCGCCCATGATGCTGGTGGTCGAGGAGGCTCACAACTTCTGCCCGCAGCAGGGCCTTGCCATCTGCTCGAAGGTGTTCAGGACCATCGCGTCTGAGGGCAGGAAGTTCGGCCTGGGCCTGATGGTCATCACGCAGAGGGCCGCCAAGGTCGACAAGAACGTCCTGAGCCAATGCAACACGCAGGTCATACTCAAGGTCACCAACCCCAACGACCTCAAGGCCATAGCGTCCTCCATCGAGGGCCTCACGGACGGCATGGAGGAGGAGATACAGCGGCTGCCGATCGGCACCGCGATCATCACGGGCGGCGGCGTCTCGATGCCGTTGTTCGTCGAGATCAGGCCGAGGGAGTCGAAGCACGGGGGCGAGAGCATCGAGATCGTCCCTTCGAGAAGGATGTGAGATGTGCGCTGAGGCCGTCCTGAGCGGGGAGCGGGTCGAGAAGTACATACGTATCACATCCGAGGCGCTCTCGAAGGTGCGCGTATCCGCGCCTGAGCGCTCGTTCAACAGACGGATGGCAGACGACTTCCTCGGGATGGCCAGGGCGTACTTCGATGATGCGCGTGACTTCGCGAGGAAGGGCGACCTGGTGAACGCGTTCGCATGCATCAACTACGCCCACGGATGGCTCGACTGCGGCGTGCGGATAGGGCTGTTCGATGTCGGCGGGGACGACAAACTATTTCCTCTTTACGAGTGAGCTGTCAGGCACTGCCCAGACTATCCTCGGGCCAATGGTGTCGACCTTGCACACGATGACCTCGGCCATTCTCGACAGGGCTTCTTTCAGCTTCTGGGTGTCGCCGATGGCGAACACGGAGCTGCCGAGCATGGACATGCTGGCCTGACCGTGCATCGACGCGGTGTCGATGGCCCTTTGTATCTTCTTGGTCGCAAGGCCGGTCTCGAGCGCGAATATCCTCGAGTTGGTCATGAGCTTCTCCAGCGTCGGCTCCTTGACGACGCTGTCGACGAGGTACCCGCCCTTGTCGTTGATCTCGCGCCTCTTATGCTCGTCCTTCAGTATCTCCTTCGTCAGGAGCCTCCTGCCGACGATGCCGAGGACGACCTCGGGCTCGCCCTTGATCCTGATGACCTCGCCTGCCGGAGGCAGGCCGGGTCTCCTGCGCAAGGTGATGCCCCCTCGATGTATCGCAGCGACGTCGCCCAGGCCGCATCCCGACTCTATCTCGGCTTTGTGCGCGGCCTCGTACGCTTCCTGCCTCTCCTTGCCGAGCAGGATGGCAGCCGCCATGGCGGCTGACAGGGAGCCGGCGGCGCTCATCCCGAACCCCTGGCTGATGGGCAGCTCGAGCTCTGTGATGACCTCGACCCTGTAGCCCTTCTCGCCGATGAGGTGCCTTATGGCGCGCTTGGTGACCTCGGCCTTGCTGCTCTTCCCGTTGATAGTGACCTTGATGGACTGCTTGGTCGCGGGCACTAGGACGACCTCCGATGTCGCCCCCAGCGAGACGCACATCCCTGCGCCTCTGGAGCCGGCCGACAGCAGGTCGTCGTCCATGCATATCTCGAAGAAGCCCGTCACGTGGCCAGGGCTGAACGCCTTTGCCTTCATCACGATATCACAACATCCTGACAACGACGTCTATTACCCTGTCCGCGACCTGTGCCTTCGTGCCCTCGAAGTTGTGCAGGTCCCCGCTGCCCGCGACGACAACGACCTTCGTCCTGCC
>DUKU01000140.1:285-4913 GCA_013329135.1 Thermoplasmata archaeon | reverse complement strand
TCGCCTCCGATATGAGGGCGTCGTCATCCATCTTTGCCTGGGCCTTGAACCCCACGACCACCTTGGCCTTGATGCCGTCTATGAGCTTGGGGTTCCGCTTGAGCACGATGGTGACGGAGTCCCGGTCCGAGGGCATCTTGCCATCCGTCTTGACCGGGGAATAGTCGGATACCGCTGCCGGGAAGAGGACCACATCGTGGTCCAGACCCTTCACGAGGGTCGCGAGTTCGTTGAAGGTCGAGTATCTGGTCGTCTTGAGGAAGCTGGGTATGTCGACATCGCATCTGCCCATCCAGAGGTCCACCGACGCGCCCCTCTCATAGGCGGCTCTGGCCATCTCGACGCCCGTCTCTCCCGAGCTCCTGTTCGTGACGACCCTGATGTCGTCGATGGGCTCCTCGGTGGCGCCAGCGATGACGAGGACGCGCCTGCCCTGGAGGTCGTTCTTTCCTACGACCAGGATGGCGCACGAGACGATGTGGTCGGTGTCAGGCATCTTGGCCTTCGCCTCCTCCATCCTCGGTTCGATGACATGGACCCCTAGGGCCTTGAGCCGCTCGATGTTGTCCATGACCGCCTTGTGCTTGATCATCGTGCCGTGCATCGCGGGCACGATTATGACTGGGATACCTGTCCCCAGCGCTGTCGTGGCGAAGGTCGTGACGGGCGTGTCGTCTATGCCGCACGCGACCTTGGAGATCGTGTTCGCCGTTGCGGGTGCGATCAGAAGCAGGTCCGCCTTGTCAGGGACATCTCCACAGAATGAGACGTGCTGCACGCGCCCGTCGATCTCGGTCGTCACCGGCCTTCCGGAAGCGAACTCGAGGGCGTAGGGATGTACGATGGTCTGCGCGTCCTTGGACATCACGACATGGACTTCCGCGCCGTGCCTGATGAGCTCCCGGCAGAGCTTCACGCACTCGACGGCAGCTATGCTGCCCGTGACTCCGAGGACGACCTTGCGTCCCTTGAGCTTGTCGCTCTTCGTTCCCCTTATGTGGTCCGCTGGGTGCATCGCATCACTTCCGAGCCTGCGCACGGTATTAAAGGTTCCTCTCCTTAACGGCGGCTAGTACCTGTTCGACCACCTGTCCCACTGGCTGGGTGGCGTCGAGCCGGACTACCCCCTTGTCCGAGGCTGCGAGCCTCTCGTAGTTCTGGGCGACCTCCGTCAGGAAGTCGAGCCTCTCGAACCGCGACCTCTCCGCCCTGTCGGATATCCGTTCGGGCATCCTCTCGGGAGGGAGCACCAGCAGGAACGTCACGTCAGGCTTGAGGGATATGCGCGTGTTGGCGTCCAGGAGCCACGCGAAGTTGTCCCCCAGTCCCTTGCGCCTGAGCGAGGCGGTCTGGTATGCCACGGTCGAGTGGTAGTATCTGTCGCAGACCACGAGCTTGCCGCACCTGACCATCTCGGCCATCTCGAGGGTGTGCTGCGCCCTGTCGGCCATGAACAGGAGGGCGTCGGTGTACGGGCTGATCTCCTTCCCGTCCCCCTCCTTGACCGCCCTGCCTATCCATGAGTCAGTCGGCTCGCGCGTGAGCACCGTCCTGTCTCCGAGCCTTTCGGCCACGGCCTTGGCGACCGTGGACTTGCCGCAGCCGTCTATGCCTTCGAGTACGACCAGGCCTGCCATTGTGAACGCCCTTCAATCGTCAGCGGGGGTATATAATGTTCATATCAGGGGCCGCGGAGACAGGGGCTCCCGTGACCTTCCCCTCGCCTGTGTCCGGCCGCGCCCTCCCGATGCGCACAACTGTCCAAGAACGCACATCGGTGGACATTCCCGATAGGTTATAAGTACGCATTCGACCATTAGACACCTATCAGGTGGCAGCTCTGGCAATCGGGTATGTGCTGATAACGACCGCAACGGGGAAGGAATCCAAGGTGCTCGAGCAGATGCGCAAGGTCCCCGAGGTCGGCGAGGTCCACCAGCTCTTCGGCCAGTATGATATGCTCGCGAGGATAGAGACGACCGACTACGACCGCATGTGCGACATCGTACTGGGCAAGATCAGGACCATCCAGGGCATCACGGGCACGCGCACGCTCATATGTGCCCGGTTCAAGCGCGATTAGACACTCCCCGCCTGGTCCTTGGCCGCCTTCTTCTCGTAAGCCCTCCAGCTGAATATCATTTCCCGCGCGGCCCTCGCCTCGTCCAACCGTCTCACGGCTGTGTTGTGTGGCGCCGACTTGAGCAGCTCCGGGTCCTCCGCTAGGATCTTCCTGCAGACCTCGACGAACGTGTCGAGCGTGTCCCTCGACTCGGTCTCCGTCGGTTCTATCATGATCGCCTCTTCCACTATGAGGGGGAAGTATATGGTCGGCGCGTGGAACCCGTAGTCCAGGAGGCGTTTCGCGAAGTCGAGGGTCCTGAGCCCTTTGGCCTTCAGAGGTCTGCCGCTCAGGACGAACTCGTGCTTCCTCAGCTGACCGTAGGGCAGCTCGAGGTCCTTGCTGAGGTGGTGTCTCAGGTAGTTCGAGTTGAGCACAGCGTTCTCGGAGGCGGCCGTGAGTCCGTTCCCGCCCTGCATCTTGATGTATGTGTACGCCCGGGCGAGGACGCCGAAGTTGCCGAAATGCGCCCTGACCTTCCCGATGCTCTTCGGCCTGTCGTAATCGAGCGTGAATCTGTCGCCTTCCTTGACTATCCTGGGGACGGGCAGGAACTCCTCCAGCCGGCGGTTCACGCCCACAGGACCCGCTCCAGGTCCACCGCCCCCGTGGGGCGTGGCGAAGGTCTTGTGGAGGTTGAAGTGCACTATGTCGAAGTCCATCTTGCCAGGCGAGGTCTTGCCCATGATCGCATTCAGGTTCGCTCCGTCGTAGTACAGGAGCGCGCCCGCGTCGTGGAGCACTCCCGCAACCTCTCTGACGTCCTTCTCGAACAGGCCGAGCGTGTTCGGGTTCGTGAGCATGAACGCGGCCGTGTCCTTGGATATCGCTGCCTTGAGTGCCTCGATGTCCACGCATCCTTCCTTCGATGGTATCTCGAGGACGTCGTACCCGACCATGGCCGCGCTCGCCGGGTTGGTGCCGTGAGCAGTATCGGGGAGGATTACCTCGTTCCTGGTCTCCCCACGTGACTCATGGTACGCGCGCACGAGGTGCACGCCCGTGTACTCGCCGTGCGCCCCGGCCGCTGGTTGGAGCGTCACCGCGTCCAGTCCGCCGATCTCGCACAGCATCCGCTCGAGCTCGTACATCAACCTGAGTGCGCCCTGGATGGTCGACGGGTCCTGGAGCGGGTGTATGTTCGCTATCGACGGCCACGAGACGACCTCGTCGCACAGCTTCGGGTTGTACTTCATCGTGCACGAACCCAGAGGGTAGAGGCCGTTGTCCACCCCGAAGTTCATCTGTGACAGGTTCACGAAGTGCTTGACGACGTCCCTCTCTGGGAGGTCCGGTATCCTCAGGTCCTCCCTCACCAGTTCCTTCGGGATGGCGCCCCCGACGGTCGTGTCGAACAACGCGGCTGGTTGTGGCTTCTCGCAGGATTCGAACAGGACCGGGACATCGTGGACCGCCTGGTGGTACTTCATCTGATCCCCTCCAGGGCCTCGATCAGTCTGTCATGGTCCTCCTTCGTGTGCATCTCCGTCGTCGCGTAGAGCGAGGCGTTCCCCAGCTCGGGGAAGTGCTTCGTGAGGACGTGACCTCCCTGTACCCCTTTCGAGAGAAGGGCCTTGTCCACCTCTGACGCCTTCTTGTCCGATGTGACCACGAACTCGTTGAAATGCGCGGCTGAGAAGTGTGGCGCCCTGAAGCCGGGTATGTTGGCGATCCGCGCCGAGAGCGTCTTCATGTTCCTGACGTTCTTCGCGGCAATCTCCTGCAGGCCCGTCCGTCCCACGACGGCGAGGTAAGCGGCCGCCCCGAGCGCCAGCAGAGCCTCGTTCGAGCAGATGTTGGATGTCGCCTTGCTCCTTCGTATGTGCTGCTCCCTCGTCTGGAGCGTCATGCAGAATGCGGTCCTGCCGTCCAGGTCCGCCGTCATGCCGATGATCCTGCCAGGCATCTTACGCACATGCTCGGACTTGCAGCCGAGGACGCCGACCGTGGGCCCTCCCAGGCTCATGGGGGCTCCGAAGACCTGCGCCTCCCCGATGACGATGTCAGCGCCCATGTCCCCCGGGGGCTTCAGGAGTGCGAGGGCCATCGGGTTCGTCCCGACGACCATGGTCTTCTGGCCGAGCATCTCCCGGATCTCCTTCCAGTGAGACTCTATCGGTCCGAGGAAGTTGGGCGTCTCGAAGTAGAAGCCGGAGACATCCGTGGATAACTTGGACCTGAGGTCTTCCAGGTCTACTGTCCCTGTCGACCTGTCGTACCCGACCTCGGCGAGATCTATCCCCGCGCCCTTGGCGTACAGCTGGGCGACCTCCCGCCTCTCCGGGCTCACCGCCCTGCTGACTAGGAACCTCTTCCCGCCGTTGATGCGATTGCTCATGAGCGCGGCCTCTCCGAGCGCCGTCGAGGCGTCGTACATGCTGGAGTTGACCACGTCCATGGCCGTCAGCTCGGCCATGTACGACTGGTACTCGAAGAGCGCCTGGAGCATGCCCTGGCTGATCTCGGGCTGATAGGGTGTGTATGATGTGATGAACTCCGAGCGGCC
>DUKU01000140.1:0-176 GCA_013329135.1 Thermoplasmata archaeon | reverse complement strand
ACGATTGTCCTGACCGCTGCGGGTATGAAGTGGTTGTATATCCCTGCGCCAAGGAAGCACGGGTGCGAGTCTGCGGTCCTGTTGGCCGAGAGCATGGACCCGAGTTCGCGCCTCAGTTCGAGCTCAGACATGCCATCAGGGAGCCTCAGGCCGTCAGTCCTGACCTCCTTCGGAAT
>DUKU01000084.1:10026-10768 GCA_013329135.1 Thermoplasmata archaeon | reverse complement strand
GAGGAGCAGACCAGGAAGGCGACCGAGGAGACGCTCCGGAGGGCCGAGGAGTCGGTGCCACTCAAGGGGGACATGCTTCTTGCGGGGACTGTCCAGGGAGGCGTGTACCCAGAGCTGAGACGCGAGTGCGCCGAGAGGCTCTCGGCCATGGCATTCGACGTGCACCCCATCGGAGGCGTCGTGCCACTGCTCGAGAACTACAGGTTCGCCGACATCGCTGAAGTCATCATCGCCTCCAAGAAGGGATTGGACCCGTCCCGGCCCGTTCACCTGTTCGGCGCTGGCCACCCGATGGTGTTCCCGTTCGCAGTCCTGCTAGGGTGCGACCTCTTCGACTCAGCGTCCTATGCCAAGTACGCGAGGGAGGAGAGGCTCATGTACCCGACCGGGACGAAGTTCCTGAGGGACCTGCACGACCTCGCGTGCGATTGTCCAGCGTGCAGCTCGACCTCCGTCAAGGAACTCGTCGCCATGCCCATGGCGGAGCGCACGCGGACCATCGCAGAGCACAACCTCTTCACGAGCCTGAAGGAGCTCCGGAAGGTGAGGAACGCCATCCACGAAGGGTCGATCTGGGAGATGGTCGAGATGAGGGCGAGGGCTCATCCTGCCCTGCTCGCGGTCCTCAAGGTGCTCAAGAAGCACGGAGAGTACCTGGAGGGGTTCGAACCTGTCAGCAGGAGAGGAGCGTTCTTCTACTGCGGGCCCGAGAGCTACGACAGACCAGTCGTCAAGATGTACA
>DUKU01000084.1:4549-9897 GCA_013329135.1 Thermoplasmata archaeon | reverse complement strand
CCCAAACCGTATTCGAGAGGATATGCGGGGGAGATCGCGAAGATATCACAGGTGGTAGACGCGGACTTCCTGGTAGCCTCGTTCTTCGGTCCGGCGCCAATCGAACTCGACGAACTCTATCCCATCGCGCAGTCGGTCATACCGGACCATCTTGACCATGAGGTGGCGGAGAGCGTCAGGAAGACCATGGAACGCCACGCACACAACCACGGCTATTCCCTGGCGGTCATGTGGGATGGCGACGAGACCCTCGAGTTCCTCAAGGACATCGCCCCGCGGAAGTCGGAGCTGGATATGGACCTCCTGAGGGTGAGAGCGGTCCTTGACATGCAGTTCGGCAGAGGGGCGGCGGACATCCTGGACGGCAGGAAGGTGGAGTTCGTCAAGTCGAGAAACACGGGCAAGATAAGGAACGTCATCATCGACGGGGTGCACTCATTCTCCATGAGGGCCCATGACGGACGCCTCACGCCCAAGATGGAGGGCGCGAGGATGCTGATGGCCGTGCTGCCACCCCACGCGATGAGAGTCATCATACAGGACGAGCCGGCGGAATTCGCCGCGAAGGGGAACAACGTGTTCGCGAAGTTCGTCGTCGACTGCGACCCGGACATCAGACCCGGGGACTCGGTCCTGGTCGTGAACACAAAGGGCGCGTTGGCGGCAGTTGGCAGGGCACTCATGGTCAAGGGTGAGATGCTGGCGTTCAAGCGCGGAATCGCTGTCAGGGTGAAGGAGACCGCGGAGGACTAGTCCTTCTTCGACACGATCTTGTCGGCGACGCCCAAACATGCGAGGAAATCGTCCAGCGTGTGCAGGAGACTCTTCAGTGAGTCGGCCTCGATACGAGCGACAACCGTCTGGCCCTCGACCTTCGTCTCGAGGTAACCATCATTGTCCAGCTCGACCGACCTGTGAACCGTCTCCGCCTCGGCGGCGGAACGGAACGCGATCGTGAGACTGCATCTGACGGTGCAGACTTCTTTCGTCGACATGGGCTCCCGTTCGACCACGTCGTGAAAGATACTTAGAGATATCCGTACATGTCATGCTGGGAGGATACGATGGACATCGTTGCGTGCATCGAAGGGAGGACGAGCATACGGGTATTCGAACCGGACCCGGTGGATAACGACATCATAGACGAAGGACTGAGACTGGCTAATCTCGCACCATCTGCAGGCAACCTACAGGCGAGGGACTTCGTGGTTGTGAGGGATGCCACGGTCAAGAAAGCGCTCATGCACGCCGCGTTCGCCCAGGAGTTCATCCGCACAGCGCCCGTGGTCGTCGTCTTCTGCGCGAACCTCGAGAGAATCGCCCATTACGACCAGCGGGGGAGGGACCTCTACTGTCTCCAGGACGCGGCGGCAGCGATACAGAACTTCTCATTGTTCATGCATAGCAAAGGCCTTGGGAGCGTCTGGGTGGGTGCCTTCGATGAGACGAAGGCGGCGGTCGCCCTCGGCACTCCGACCCATGTGAGACCCGTGGCCATCGTGCCTGTCGGATACCCCGCGGAGAAGGGCATCAGAAGGAAGAGGCTGCCGAACGAGAAGCTCGTGCACAGGGACAGATGGTGAGCCATGGCGAGGATGAAGGTCGACCGCACCATGGCCGTCTGGGGCCTCGTGTTCGGAGTGCTCGCGACCCTCACGGGCATGTTCCTGCTCGAAGCTGTCGACGGCGGGTTCGTTGCCGAGGGGTTCTTCCTGATAGTCATGTCATGGGTCGTGGTGCTCGTCGCCGTCGCGAAGCTGTTCCAGATGGTTGCCAGATGGACCCGCAGTAGAAAGGAGGAGTAGCCCCGGGAGGATTCGAACCTCCGTCACAGGCTCCAAAGGCCCGCATGATTGTCCTCTACACTACGGGGCTACGGTGTCCCTTGCTGCGACATGGCGACAGCTGGATATTAACGGTTTCTAGTCCCGAGCCTCACTTCCTCGACACCATAACCACGCCGATGACCGTCACAACGCTCCCCAAGGCCGAGACCCAGCCAATCATCTCACCCAAGACGACCCAGGCGAACGCCACTGTGACGATGGGCTCGAAGTAGAGCATGCTCCCGGTGGTCCGTGCGTCCAGACCAGTCAGCGCCCTGAACCAGAAGACATATCCCACGACCGTGCACAGGGCGCCCAGGTACAGCGCCGCGAAGAAGAAGCTCGGGGGGAATGATTGGCCCGTGAGCGTGACGTCGGCCAATGCGAACGGAACGACCATGAACGTTCCCAGGATCGTGATGTATGCGGTGCTGGTCATCGGGTCGTACTTCTTCACGACCTTCGTCCCCTCGACCGTGTAAATCGCCCAGAAGACCGCGCACACGACCCCGAACAAGCCGCCGATGATCATCTCCAGGTTGGACACGAAAGCGAACGAGCCATCCGTTATGACCAAGAAGCATCCGACCGCCGAGACTGCCAGGCCAGCCTTCTCACCGTTGGTGACCTTCTCCTTGTACTTCCAGGCCGAGAGGGCGAATATCGCGACCGGGCAGACGAGCATGACGATGATCGCGGATATCGAAGCTCCGGCGAACTTGATCCCGTAGTACTGGAATATGTAATACACGCCGATGCCGATGAACGCGAGCGCGAGGAACATCCGTCTGTCGGCCTTGGCGAGTCCCTGGCGTCGTCTCAGCAAGAAGTAGCCCGCGAATATCGCGGACGCGACGATGAACCTCGCCATCGCTATCATCACAGGGGACGAACCCTCGTCTATGGCCACATCCACGAGGACGAACGATGCGCCCCAGATGATGATGGTCACCGTGAGCATCAGGTAGAGGAAGGTCTTGCGCTCCATGCCTACTCACTCCCGCAGTGGGCGCACACGGAGCTGGCCGTCAACAGTATCTGGACCGAAGATGATCCGCCGATGTTCAATGTGCGGCCGTATGCCTCAGAGTAGGCCTTCATCCAAAGACACGCATCCATATCCCATATTATTCACTTTCCACGCCCACGCGGTTCAGAGCGTGTGCGAACGTTCATATCGCCACAGTCCGGTATTATTCAAGATTACCATGTCCTCAAAGAAAGAGGCCAGGAAGTACACATCCGAAGTGAACGACTACAGAGCCTCGACCAAGAAACTGGCCAAGGCCGCGAAGCTGAGAGCCAGGGCAGCGAAGCTCAGGGAGATCGTCGCGAAGCACGACGCGAAGATCAGAGCGCTCCAGAGGAGGATCGCCGACCTCGAGAGGAAGGCGAATCAGATATCGGGGCAGGGCCCGAAGTGACCCTCGCCCCCCTCGGGGACATTTTATATACGATGAAGTAGATATTGTCAGACAATCGTCATACGACGAGATGGGATGCCAAAATGATGAGAAAACTAGCTGTCCCTATCGCGCTGCGGAACGTCGGAGCCCTCGACATGAACACGATGACAAGGACCAGGACCCTCAGAGCCCCTCATGAGGACTCCGAAGAGTACCATATCCTTGCGACGCTCGCCGAGAACAGGGCGAGGATCGAGAGGCTCCACAGGGGAATAGACCATGTCCAACATCATGCCGAGTGCACGGACATCGTCAACGAGCTTGAGTATCTCAAGGCGTACATCGAGCTGAGCCTGGTCGATATCGAGGCCGACATCGAGGAGATGCCGAGCTCGGAGGACATACTGCTCCAGGAAGCAGATGCCGTATTCGCGTGACCGTCCTCTGAAACACCTTCCCACCCAAACCCCATATCCCTATTCTAAGACCGATCTCCCCCCTGCGCTGCAACGCACCATTTAAGTTGGTAATCGACACTCACGCCTCGAAGGTGTTTGTGACATGAAGATTGTGAAACCTGCTAAACTGGAGAAGCGTGCGACCATCGGGATAGTGTCGCCTTCGAGCTTCTCCGAGCCGTTCGGACTCGGACAGGGCGTGCATTACCTCAAGGAGCTGGGGTACAAGGTCATCCTAGGAGAGTGCACGAGAAATCTCACCCGCTCCGGATTCTTGGCGGGGAAGGACCAGGCGAGGGCGCGCGAGCTCTCCACGATGTTCGGCAACGACAAGGTCGATGCGATACTCTGCTCGAGAGGGGGGTGGGGCGCGATGAGGATCCTGGACCTGCTGGACTTCGGGACCATCAAGGACAACCCCAAGATATTCATGGGGTACAGTGACATCACGACACTTCACGTCGCGATACACCAGAGGACCGGGCTGGTCACATTCCACGGACCGTCGATCGAGGGGTTCGCTGGCGATATCCCGGAGAAGGATCCACCCATGGGCAAGGAGAACATAGACCGGGCCATCGCCATGCTCTCGAAGGCGGAGCCATGGGGAAGGTTGGACAACCCTCCCAGAGGCATGCTCTTGAGAACAATCGTGCCTGGGAAGGCAAAGGGGAGGACCATCGGAGGGAACCTGTCCATGCTGGCGCATACAATCGGCACGGAGGATGCTGTCAAGACCGACGGACGCATCCTGTTCATGGAAGATGTCCACGTCTCCGAATACGATATCGAGAGGATCCTGATGCATATGATGCTCGCCAGGAAACTCCAGAAGGTCGCAGGGATAGTCATTGGCCAGGTCTCCCAGTTCCCGAAGAGGGACCTGGCCGGACCGAGCCTTGAGGAGGTGCTCCAGGACCTGATCGGGGGCCTGGAGGACATCCCATCGTTCACGGGCCTCTGCTGCGGCCACGGCGCAACGAAGCTCGTTGTACCAGAAGGAGTCATGGCATCCGTAGACGCCACGGACCCGTCCTTGAGCATCGATGAGAGCCCACTCAAGGGATGATGCGATGAGAAGGATCGAGGAAGGCCAAGCATACGCCCTCGACTGTTTCACGAAGGGCTGCAACTGCGCAGAGTCAGTGCTCAGAGGGACATGTCACGCACAGTATCTGGACATCCCTGACGCGTGCCTCAGGATGGCGACACCGTTCGGCGGCGGCATCGGCCGGTCCGAGGACGTATGCGGGGCGTTGACCGGAGGGGTCATGGCAATCGGTGCCTGTCTCGGCCGGACCAGTCCTGATGGCGACAAGAGGAGGAGTTACGATGCGGCCAACAGGTTCTTCAAGGACTTCGTCCAGACGCTCGGATCCTCCAGATGCGGCATCCTCAACAAGGGGGACTTCGGGTCGCCAGAACACAGGGCCAGATGCGGAGGGTTCGCCCAGGAGGCGACCCGCCTCGCCATACTGGCAATCAGAAACGATACCGCCTGAGAAGTCCCTCCACCGTCGACCGCCCCGCAACCGGTAACGTATATATACGAACCGACAGATACATCTCCTAGCTCTCCAGAGGGATGGGAATTGGACGGAGCGACTAGACTTGAAGAGCCTGTAGTAGACAGACACGAAGAGCAGCTGGCATCAATC
>DUKU01000084.1:3730-4257 GCA_013329135.1 Thermoplasmata archaeon | reverse complement strand
GGACACGAAGTACTCGCCGCACATCGACAAGAACCTCGACTATCTGCACACTTGCCTCCAGCTCGACATGATATCCATGGTCGCCCTCGAGTCGAAGCTCGATGATGAAACGACTGTCCCGAGGGAAGGGTCCACGCTCGAGTGACCTCCTGGACGGACGACTCGCCCGGGCGGCAGAGACGACATGTTCTCAGTCCAGTCACAGAAACAGAAGTGAAGAGGTTTCGTTGAAAGGGTTTCGCGCTGAGCTCACCGCTCCCGACGGCTCAGTTCGCTGGTGGACCTGGCTCGCCACTATCGATGCCCTCGACACCCTCGTTTGACGACGCACCCTTGCCGCCCTTGCGCTTCATAAGCATCATGGCGACAGCGGCTGCGACGACTATGGCCGCGACAATACCTATCACCAGACCGTACGTCTCGATGAACGAGGGGGAATCGTCCGCCTCCACCGTGATGGTCACGGTGTCCGTGTCCGTCAGGCCCTCGACATCCGACACGCTGAGCGTCACGGTGTAGACACCAGC
>DUKU01000084.1:3308-3484 GCA_013329135.1 Thermoplasmata archaeon | reverse complement strand
GAGCCCGATCCGTCGAAGGTCACCGTATCGCCGACGGTGATGGCTATCACGTCCGCAGCCGCGTCAGCGACTGGGGGCTCGTTTTCAGCATCATCCGTCACGGTTATCGTCACGGTGTCCGTGTCATACAGGTCCTCGATGTCGGTCACGTTCAGCGTCACGGTGTAGACACCAGC
>DUKU01000084.1:0-3201 GCA_013329135.1 Thermoplasmata archaeon | reverse complement strand
TCGACATCCGCAGACGAGCCCGAGCCATCGAACGTGTGCTCCGTGCCCACGGTCATGCTCGCGTCTGCACCCGCATCCGCGACCGGCGGGCCGCTCTCGACCGTGATCGTCACGGAAACGGTGTCCCAGTTGCCTGACACGTCGGTCACATTCAGCGTTACCAAGTACTCGCCCGCGATGCCGAATGTGAAAGTCTGCGCCACGCCCGTCAGGGTCTCTGTCGCGCCGTCATAATCGAACGTCCATACATAGCTCGCAATCTCGTGGTTGTCCGTCGAGTCCGACGCGCTGAAAGCCACTTCACCGCCGACCGTCACCGTGAGCGGGTCCGCGGATGCGACCGCAACCGGAGCCTCCGAATCCTCGGAAGTCACGACGATGGTCATCGAATCCGTGTTCTCCGCCTCGTCTTTGACCGTTAGCGTCACATCGTAGTCGCCAAGGTCTTCGAACTCGTAGGTCACGATTTCGCCGTAGAGAGTGGTCTCGACCACGCTGTCCAGGCTGATGTCCCAGGTCCAGTTCCAGATACTATCCTCGACATTGTCGGTGGATTCGCTACCATCCAGCGTGACTGTCTCTCCGAAGTTGACTGGACTCGGATCAGCCGTCGCGACCGCAACTGGATCCACGATGTCGTTGACCGTCACGACGACACTCGCATCGCCCTCGTTGTCCGCAGCGTCGCGGACCGTGAGCTCGACCGAGAACTCGCCCGCATAGTCGAAGGTGTACTCGACAATCTCACCGTATATGGTCACAACAGCCGAACCATCGAAGAACACCCAGGTCCAGTTACCAATGCTATCCGCAACGTTGTCGGTTGACCCGCTGCCGTCCAGCTCGACCATGCCACCCATATCGATCACAGATGGAGTCGCAAGGGGAACCGCCGTCGGGGCCGTCACATCGCGCACCGTGACGATAAGTTCGTCGGTGTCCGTCTGGTCTATCGTGTCCGTCACCTCGAGGACGACCGTGTAGACTCCGGGTTCAGCGAATTCGTATGTCGCCACCCCGTCCACGTCCGTCAGAGTCGCAGAGACGGAGGGGATAGTCCACTCGTAATCATCGATTCCGACATCGTCATCCGAGCCGGCAGCGTCGAACGTGACCGTCGTGTCCTCGTCCACTGTCTGGTCATCACCCGCATCCGCAATCGGGAGCGCATCTGCCACGATCGTGATCGTGTTGCTCTTGGTCGTGAACAATCCCCCATCATCCGTCACCGTCACGGAATATGTGTAATCGCCCGCAGTGTCGTACACGTGCGTCACCGTCTGGCCTAGCTCGGTCGCCGAGGCGTCACCGAAGTCCCACTCGTATGTGATCGGGTCACCGTTCGGGTCCGATGCGGTCGCCGTGAAAGTAACGACCTCGTCCACGGACTCCTCCATCAGGAGGAGATCCTGGACCTCGGGCGGCAGGTTCACACCTGACGCAACCACAGTGACTACGAAGCTGTCCGACACGTTGTGTGATGCCAGCGCAAACCCGTCATCGACATAGACGGCGCAGTTGTATGTTCCAGTCGCAAGGAATGTGTGCGCCACTGACACTCCGACCATGATCGTGCCGTCGAAGTCCCATGTGTATGTCAGGTCGTCTTCGTCGTCGGCATCGTCGCCCACCGCGGCGAACTGGTGTTCGAGGTCGACTTCCCAGCTGAAGTCAACCACATTCTCGACCGTCGGTATGGCGTTGATGTGCGCGTAGTTAAAGTCAGACACGTTGTGCCCGTGGCCATCATCAACCCATACACCATAGACGTAATCGTCCGATACGGCATATGTGTGAGACGTGCTTCCCGTCGAGGTCGCGGAGTAGGTCCCGTCGGCCCAGTCCCAGTAGAACTGGAGCGTGTCACCGTCGAGGTCGCTCGTTGTCGCCGAGAACGCGGTGGACACTCCGGTCGAGCCACTCACTTCCGGCACGCTCACATCAGGTGGGTAGTTGGTGCTCACCGTGATGGAGATCCTCATGGCCTGCTCGCTCACGTTCGCTTCGCGGTCATCAACATACAGTACAGCCGTGTACGAGCCATCATCCTCATAGGCGTGAGTTGTGGTCCAAGAGACGATATCGTTCGGCTCCGTCGCCGGGAAAGCCTGCGTCGCGAACGTGCCATCGCCGAAAGCGACGGTCAGCGTCAGCGGGTCGCCGTCCCCGTCAGTCGCGGAACCGCTGAACGTGACGACCTCATCCGTATACGGCGTGGCGTCAGATACCGTGAATGTCTGGATGTTCGGCTTTGCGTTGCCAGCTGGGTTATACACGAACACGGTGTTCGAGTCCGAGATGTTGTGATTATCCAGGCCGGTGCGGTCGTCCACCCACACGGTGAGCGTGTACTCGCCCTTCACGTCGTATGTATGCGTCGTGGTGGGGGTCGTGGTCACGGAGACAGTGTCGTCTCCCCAATACCACGTGAGCCTTACCTCGTCGTCGGCATCGCCCGCGTCAATGGTGTACGACTCCTCAACGGAAGTCGCCTTGTCCGTGAAGGTCGGCACGTCTACCCACGGCGCGTAGTTCTCCCTCACTTCGACAGTTCCAGGCAGAGACACTGGTCTCTCCCCGGTACCAAGGTGGTTGTCCGTAACATACATCGTGACTGAGTTGAATCCATCAGTCTCGAACTGGTACTGCACCTCGGGACCGCCCAGCAGGTGGCCACCGCCGAAGTCCCACGTGTAGTAGAGCTCGTCGCCCTCCGGGTCCGTCGCGGAGCCAGTGAAGGTCACCGCATCGCCACAGTCGGGATCGAGGGGCAAGAAAGACCACTCAAGACCCGCCGGCGGATCGTTGCTCATGTCCCTGACAGTCACCTTTATGTTGTCGACGGTTGTGAAGTTGTCGTTGTAGTCGTTCGCAGAAGGTCCGTCCTCCCTTACCGCAACCCAGACGTCATAGTAACCGTCCTCAGTGTACGTGTGCGTCGTCCCTGCGGCCGTGTTCCAGTCCGTCTTGGTGCCGTCGCCGAAGAACCATCTGTACAACAGTCCGTTGGTACCGTCGTCTTCGGCTGATGTGGCGAAGGACACCTCCGCGCCCACAGTCGTGTCTATGTCAACCTGGGGCAGCGTCACTGTCGGGGCGTGGTTGTTCTTCGGGTACAATTGCATCGCGAGCCACTGATACCAGACATCAGGGAGAATGTAGTACGTGTTGTTCCAGTCACCCATGCTCTCCAGCGCCCAG
>DUKU01000011.1:2634-2948 GCA_013329135.1 Thermoplasmata archaeon | reverse complement strand
CATCATCTGTACATCGCATTGGGTGAGAGTCTCTCGTACTTCCTGAGGTCGCTCTCGCTCATCGGTTCGACGTTCTCCATGGCCTTCTCGAAGTACTTCATGCCAACTTTCCGTCCCTTGACGGCGTCCTCGTCCAGGTCCCCGCCCTCGAGGACATAGTCCCTGATCGCCAGCATCACGGCCTCGTTGCAGACGGCGGATATCTCCGCGCCCGTGTACTTGTCCATCTTGGAGGCCAGCTTGTCCAGGTCCACATCATCGTCCAAGGGTTTACCCTTTGTGTGTATCCTGAGTATCTCCTTCCTGGCCTCGAG
>DUKU01000011.1:0-2429 GCA_013329135.1 Thermoplasmata archaeon | reverse complement strand
GCCGCGATCACGACGACGTTGTGCAGCGACTCGAGCCCGTCCATCTCCGTGAGTATCTGGCTGATGACCCGCTCGGTGACTCCTGAGTCGGACGATGTTCCCCTGACGGGGGCGATCGCGTCTATCTCGTCCAGGAATATGACGCAGGGGGCGGCCTGTCTGGCCTTCCTGAAGGTCTCGCGAACGGCCTTCTCGCTCTCGCCCACCCACTTGGACAGGAACTCGGGCCCCTTGACGCTGATGAAGTTCGCCTCGCTCTCGGTGGCCACCGCCTTCGCGAGCAGGGTCTTGCCAGTGCCTGGCGGCCCGTACAGCAGGATCCCCTTGGGCGGGGTGGCTCCCATATGTTTGAACAGTGACGCGTATTTCAAGGGCCACTCGACCGATTCCATGAGCTCCTGCTTCGGCTCTTCGAGGCCTCCGATCTCCTCCCACTTGACGTTCGGGGACTCGATCAGGACCTCTCTCAGGGTCGAGGGCTGCATCTCCCTGTACGCGCTCATGAAATCGTCCATCTGCACCTTGAGGCTGTTGAGCACTTCCGCCGGTATCGACTCGGCCTCGAGGTCTATGGATGGCAGTATCTTCCTCAGTGCGCGCATTGCCGCCTCCCTCGCGAGCGCCGCCAGGTCCGCGCCGACGTATCCGTGGGTCATCGACGCCAACTTGTCCATGTCGACGTCCTCAGCCAGCGGCATGCCTTTCGTGTGTATCTGGAGTATCTCGAGCCTGCCGCCCTTGTCGGGTATGCCAATCTCTATCTCCCTGTCGAACCTGCCCGGCCTGCGTATCGCTGGGTCGAGGGCGTTGGGCCTGTTGGTCGCGCCTATGACCACGACCTTTCCCCTCCCCTCGAGCCCATCCATGAGGGCCAGGAGCTGCGCCACGATCCTCCTCTCCGTCTCCGCGGTGACCTCGTCCCTCTTGGGCGCGATGGAGTCTATCTCGTCGATGAATATGATGCTGGGGGCGTTCTCGGCCGCCTCCTTGAAGATGTCCCTGAGCCGCTCCTCGCTCTCGCCGTAGAACTTGCTCATTATCTCCGGGCCGCCTATCGATGTGAATGTGGCGCTCGTCTCCGAGGCGACGGCCTTCGCCAGGAGCGTCTTGCCAGTGCCAGGCGGTCCGTGCAGGAGCACGCCCTTCGGGGCCTCTACTCCGAGCTTCTCGAACAGCTCAGGATGCCTCAGGGGCAGTTCGATCATCTCCCTGACCTTGTGCACCTCGTCCTTGAGGCCGCCTATGTCCTCGTACGCGACCTTCGGACCCTTCGCGACCTCCTCCTTGGCCGGCTTCTCGCTGAGCTTCACCTGCGTGAAGTTCTGTATGATCGCGGCCTCGCCGGACGGCTGGAAGCCCTGGACCACGAGCGTGAACTTGCGGCCCATCACGCTGACCTCGATCAGGTCCCCTTTGACCATGGGCCTGCCCTCGAGGTTCTGCGCGAGGTACTCCTCCCCTCCGAGCAGCTTCAGCGGCTGCGTCGGGGCGAGGGTCACCTTGGTCGCTGGCTTGGGCACGATCTTCCTGATGGCGAGCTTCTCGTCCAGGCCCACGCCTGCGTTCTTCCTAGTGACCCCGTCGATCCTGATCGTGCCCCGGTTCTCGTCCTCAGGGTATCCAGTGTAGACCGTGATGGCCGTGCTCCTGGTGCCCTCTATCATGACTGTGTCGCCCTGGTTGAGCTTCAGTATCTTCATCAGGGCGGGGTCCACCCTGGCTATCCCCTTGCCGTCGTCGGCCGTCTTGGCCTGCACGACCCTGAGTATCTTCTCTTTGCTGGACATGTGAAACACCGATGAATTTGAATCGCACGCGGATGATGTCGAGATCGGAATGGATTTGAGGCGGCGCCAAAGGCTGCTCCCGCCTCACTTGACAGGGATCTTCTTGGTCTTCTTCTCCGGAGGGGCCGCCTTCGGCAGCTTGACGGTCAGGACGCCGTCCGTCAACTCCGCCTCCACCTTGTCCGTGAGGATGTTCTCCGGCAGCGGGAGGGTTCTGTAGAATCTCGAATACCGTCTCTCCCTGCGGATGTAGCCGGACTCCTTGTCCTCCTCATTCTCCTCGACGCTCGTCTCGCCGGATATCTCGAGGTTGTCCTGGGTGACCTCGATCCTGAGGTCCTCCTTCTTGATACCCGGTATCTCAGCCTTGACGAGATACTCCTTGCCGTTGTCGGCCATATCCACGAGTGGCTGTCTCACCATCTCGGTCGCCGACGACCGAGGGGCGAGGATCAAGTTCTCCCACTCAGACCTGAAGTCGTCGAAGACCCTGTCCATGTCACTCAGCATGGTCCACGGGCTGGTCCACGTGGAGCCCGGATAGTCCCTCGGCACCATGCCCTCCTTCCTGTCTCTCCTTCGGATCATGCTTCTCTCGCCTCCATATCGAGCCGCTCTCTGAGCGCGAGTTTCAACTATGTT
>DUKU01000167.1:2150-5816 GCA_013329135.1 Thermoplasmata archaeon | reverse complement strand
ACGACGGCCGACGAAAAGGATTAAGGCCATTGAACGGACTTCTTCGAACGAATCAGAGTCCTGCCGCGGAGGCGAGGAGCATGGGTGGCACTGACAAGAGACCGAACTGCTGGGAGTCCAAGAAGTGTGGAAAAGAGCCGGGAGGATCAAATGCGAGGGCGTCGGGGGCCTGCCCAGCGGCGACATTGTCGGCAGCCGACGGGACGAACGGTGGAGTGAACGGCGGAAGGGTGTGTTGGGCCGTCGTCGGCACATTGTGCGGTGGAAAGCCAGTTGGAATGTTTGCACAGAAGATAGTCAACTGCATGAACTGCGAGTTCTACGTGGAAGTGAAGGAGGAAGAGGGCCGGGGCTTCAAGTTCACGAAGTGATGTGGCCGCGACTCCCTTATCTTCGAGAGGTTCGTCGAACCCGCTGGATTGATTCCATCGAATCCTCCGAGTGACGAACGCCGAATCGCTCGGCCTATTCAGCATCTCCACGAGCAGGAGCACTGAATCTGAGATACCTCCGTATCCTTTGAGCACGCCGGTTGTTCGGCCGAGGTCATAGGCCTATCGTGAACTCGTTGAGGGCGCCGGTCATCCCCCTTAGGAGGAGGACAACGTCGCTGAAGTTCACCCATTAGACACTCCGAACGGCGAGAAGAATAAGAGATTCGAGAGGGGCTGGCGACCCCTCTCGTCATCTGAAAGGTTTGACTCAGTTGTAGTCGGCCAAGAACGCGTGCCATCCCATGTCCATCGCGAATGCGACATCGGTGTATGCATCTGCATACATGTCCCAGTCCCCGCCAACGCCCCACCATAGGGTGAGCCCGTGGCACGGCGTCGCGCCCGGTCCGTTGTCAAACGCGAGTACGGCCGAGTCGATCGCGACGACCATCGCCGAGGTTGCTGCTCTCAGGACGGCGTCCTTGATCTTCGTGTCCGCGAGCAACCATTCGCCGAGGTCCGCCATGTCGACATGTTCAGACGTTGCCCATGCGCAGTACGCATTCTTCAGCGCGGTTTTGTAGTTCCTCACGTAGATGCTGAGGTCAGCGTGCATCGCGGCGCACCAGTCATCGAAGACCTGAGCCTGCTGCCCGATGCTGGCCACATCCACCGCCGAGAGCGCGACTGTCTGCGCCCAGAAGAGCGGGTCGTAGTATGCGGCCCATCCGGCGACCAGATCGCATGCGACCTGGTCCGATGTCCTCAGTGCGTCGTTCGCGAGCGGCGTGAACATCAGGTCGTACGGGAAGCCGTCGAAGGGGACGTACTCCTCCGACGCGACCATGTTGTCGACCATGCCCGTGAGCGACACCTGGTACACTACCTCGATTGCGGCCATATTGCAGCAGTCGAAGGACAGCACGTCGACGTAGACGCCGGCGTTGACAAGAGCTGCCTGAAGTTCGGGCATCGTGATCTTGTCGCCCGAGGTCTGGTCGTTGCTGAAGTACCTCCATGCGTACCCGTGGTCCGATGCTGTGACGACCAGGTTATCGGACGGATACAAGGTCGACACCTCTGTCAGGAACCATGCGAACGTCGCGCCGTCCCCGAAGTTCATCTCGGGATACGTGTTCACGACCTGCGCCGTCCCGCCCTCGATCTCGATGAGCTCGATGCCCTGAGTGCTCATCCTGTCCAGCATGACGACTATCTCGAAGTCGGCGCTAGCCGGAATGTTCAGCAAGGCCGGGAGGCTGTATTCGTCCCAGTACCGCTCAAGGTCGTTGTCCCCGTTGTAGAACACGGCGAGTGTCCACGGCACGGGTTCACCCTCCGCTCTCGCGTGGTTGACGAGCACCATGCTCGGAGCCACGAGGACGGATGCAATCAAAACACCTAGGCACAGCTTAGCTATGTGTCCCCTCGTTGTCACACCCCCATTCCAGAGAACCTTCTACTCTGATAGATACGCAGGTTCCCCACTGGGAGCCGTATCGGCTACAGGTTATTTCTAGGCTCCTGACCACAACTGGATATTGGCCCGAAGGGGTGACGACCCTCAATCATCGAACATGAACAGGTCATCTATCGTCGTCTTCAGAGCCTTTGCGATCGCATGGGCCAGATTGAGGGAGGGATTGTAGTCCCCCTTCTCGATGAACAGGACCGTCTCCCTCCTGACCCCGACCATCCTCGCAAGGTCTTCCTGCGTGAGGCCGTCCCTGGCCCGGAGTTCCTTGATCCTCGTCTTCATGCGGACGACCTTCTGCCCCTGCGGTTCAGGTATGTTCTGAAGGCTATGTGCATCGAACCCATGATCGCCACCACGATGAAGAGCAGTTCTGAGTTGGGCAGAGTGATGTCGCGGTCCTCGAGAAGGATGAATATCACTCCGAGTGCGAGCGTTGTGTAGGCGCTCGTGTAGAGGGCGTAGTAGCCGGCTTTCGCGTTGAGCGCCCTGGACCGCTCGTCCTTGATCGGCAGGCCGCCCCTCATGTCACGAAGCGCCCTGATGTCCAAGACCAAAGCGACCAAGGCGAGCGCCACGATCGTAACGAACATCATCACCGGCCAAATCGTCTCATCCAAGTCCTTACCTCCGCATTAGTTATTTCTAACAATATGTTAGGTATATCTAATATTTCAACCCTCGGCCCGTACCATCAGTCTGCTTGGATGACACCCTCGTCGCCACGTAGGGGATCACTGGCCCCTGGCAGCCCCGATGACGGTCGAGCGTGTTCGGCATCCGACGACATGGATGCCAGGCACCGCCGTCTGCGGCCCGTCCCCGGCCAAGAATGAGCACACTCCGAAAAAAGTACGGCGGACACAGAATCCAGACAACCCAAGAATGCGCATCGGAGCACGCTCTGGACCGAGAAACCTATTTTAATACCCATTTAAATACCGGGAACGCCGGTGAGATTTTATGGCGGTCATCAAAATCGAGAACGTCGTCGCCTCGACGTCTCTGGGGGGGGAGCTGGATCTCCAGGCGATCGCATTGGCGCTTGATGGCGCCGAGTATGAGCCTGAGCAGTTCCCGGGGCTGATATACAGGCTGAAGGAGCCGAAGACCGCGACGCTGCTCTTCAGGAGCGGCAAGGTCGTGTGCACGGGCGCGAAGAGCCTCGAGCAGGTCAAGACCGCGATCAGCAAGGTCGCCAAGCAGATAGAAGCAGCCGGCATCGTGATCAAGGGCGAGCCGAAGATCGAGGTACAGAACATCGTCGCCTCGAGCGACCTCGGCGCCAAGATCAACCTGAACGCCATCGCAATCAGCCTCGGCCTCGAGAAGGTCGAGTACGAGCCTGAGCAGTTCCCTGGCCTCGTGTACAGGCTCGACGTGCCAAAGGTAGTCGTGCTCCTGTTCGGCAGCGGCAAGCTCGTCTGCACTGGCGCGAGGAAGCCCGAGGACGTGGAAGCGGCTGTGGACAAGATCACCGAGGAACTCAAGGCCGCTGGCCTGCTGAAGTGAAGTCTGGACCATGGCAATACCGATACTGGACAATCACGCCCACCTCGAGCCACTTGTAGGAAGACATGTGGAGGCAGTCAGAGACTTCGAGAGGGCTGGCGGCACGCACATCATCATATCGCATCTACCGTACAATCATCTGAGGGTCTCGACGGCTGATGATTTCAGGAGAGGGTTCGAAGAGACCGTCAGGCTCAAGGACCGCGTCAACGCCGAGACGGGTGTGAAGGCGTACGCGACGGTCGG
>DUKU01000167.1:1524-1914 GCA_013329135.1 Thermoplasmata archaeon | reverse complement strand
GAGTTCGTTCGAGAGGGGAAGGCGCTCGCGATAGGTGAGGTCGGTAGGCCACACTTTCCAGTATCTCAGATGTTGCTGGACGCGTCGAACGAGATCATGTCATACGCGATGGGGCTGGGCAAGGAGCTCGGGTGCGCGGTCGTATTGCACACTGAGAGCGCCACCCCCGGGTCTATGCTCGAGCTGGCGGAGATGGCGGACAGAGTGGGCCTGCCGAGGTGGAGGCTCGTGAAGCATTATTGTCCTCCCCTCGTGCTCGAGGAGGAGAACCACGGCCTGATGCCTTCGGTCCTCGCGGGCAAGGACGCCGTGAGGGAGGCTCTGGGGAAGGGGACCAGGTTCATGATGGAGACGGATTTCCTGGACGACCCGAGGAGGCCGGGCGCGGTG
>DUKU01000167.1:0-1323 GCA_013329135.1 Thermoplasmata archaeon | reverse complement strand
GACAACCCGAAACGGACATATGGCGACGCTTTCTCCTGATTCTTCCTCTGCCGTGCGAAAAGCTGATTGCGGACGATGCCGTTAATGCGGACCAGACCCGGGAGAGGCGGAGACCCTGTCCGTACCAGGCGGCAACTTCACGCACTACGTCATCGAGATGTCCCACAGGCACTTCACGCTCGTGGTGACGCAGACACTCGTGGCGCTGTCGAACACATTGGCGAACACGTTCGCTCTGATATATCTGTACAAATCCGGCGCGGACTACATCCAGTGTTCTCTCTTCGTCCTCATATCCGTGCTGGTCCCGACTGTGCTGGTCGCGTTCGCTTCGAGGCCGCTCGTGCGCAACTTCGGCGAGGCGATCGAGACCGCGCTCGTGTTCCTGGCAGCGTACTATGTCGCCCTCATGTTCCTCGACGGATGGTACCTCGTCTTGTTGCCGCCCATCCTGTTCGGTGTCTACATGGCAGCGTTCTGGGTGCCTTACAACGCGCTCGTGATGCACGTGACCTCCAGGAAGAAGAGAGGTGCCATAGTCGGGATCTACTTCCTGATATTCCCGCTCGTGTCGACGATCGCACCGCTGCTCGGAGGGCTCGTGATCGGGGCGTCGTCGTATCGGGTCCTGTTCGGCATCGCGGCCGCAGTCTCGATAGCGAATCTCGTGTTCGTGGCCGGGCTGAAGATCTTCACCACGTTCAGGGAGAGGATCATCGTGCCCGAGCTGCTCCAGTCGCTCAAGATACACCTCGTCGGAAGGCTGAACATCGACCTGGACCTCAAGGGCGTGGACTGGAGGATCAAATCCGCCCTCCTCGCCGAGGGGGTCCAGGACGGCATCTTCTGGATCGTGGTACCCCTCGTGAGCTTCGAGTTCGCGAAGAACGAGGTGACCCTGAGCGGGTACCTGGCACTCTTCGCGTTCTGGGGGGCTGCGATGACCGTCGCTCTCGGCTACCTGTCCGACCGGCTCAAGGACAGGGCGTACATCGTACGGGTTGGCGCGGCCTTCGGCACGGTGAGCGTCATGTTCGCCGCATACGCCCAATCGGCTGAGGAGTACCTGTCGGCGATGAGCATGGCATTCTTCTGGATAGCGATGATCCCCTCGTTCCTATTCACGATGCTCGTCGACAAGCTCGAACGGTTCAAGAGGAAGGGCGTGCTGATAAGGGAGTTCTTCCTCGACGCTGGTAGGTGCATCGGTGTGCTCGTCGTGATCCTCACGCTCCTCTCCGGTGCCGGACTGGGACTCACCCTGACGATCGCAGCCATCGCCCTCGCGTCGATCATCGTCGTGAAGTGATCATGGCACGATTG
>DUKU01000080.1:28285-29079 GCA_013329135.1 Thermoplasmata archaeon | reverse complement strand
AGCGCGCCCCTATCCACCGCCATGCACAGGACGGGAGTGCAGTAGAACATCAGGTCCGTCCGGGTGAACAGCACGACTTTGCCCTCTATGCTCCCGGGCGCCAACTTGTCGAAATCGTTGATCTTGCCCTCCCCGACGTCGACCATCTGTGTGGTCACGCCATCAGGGCCGGTTCCATCACCCTTGGAGCACTGGACAGCGGGGACCGCGGTCCACTCGCCGCCCATGTCAATCTCGAGGATCGTCCTCCCGACACTGTATCCCGCCGTGGTCTCGTCTAGGTTCCACCCAATCATCGGGAAGCTCTCGAGATACACGTCATCGGGGTCTAGACCGCATTCCGTTACCATCTGACCCTCTATCCACTCCGCGGTCTGTAGGGCCTTCTCCGTCCCCGCGACCACGCGTCCCCCGTTCACGAGATATTCAGTCACTTCCATCGCGTATCCGTTGTCTATGCTCGCCATGAAGGCGGTCTCCTCCGTCGTGAACTGCGCAGGTCGGCCCTTGGCCGACACTCCAAGCGCGAAGGCGGAGGTCAACATCAGCAAGACGGCGAACACAGCTGCAAACCTATAGGCTCTCCTGCTCCCAACTGCTTCGGACATCGCTCTCTAATCCCCCCTGTGGCTACTACGGGGAATGACCTTCCCGATAGAAAAACATGGGGGCCGCCGGCACGGCCTGAACGGACCCGACCCGGAGCGTAAAGAGATACCGTGATGGACAGGCCCTGGGAATAATTTAAAGGCCAGCAGAGCATAGACCGGGCGGGCCCATGGTCTAGCGGTTAT
>DUKU01000080.1:445-28226 GCA_013329135.1 Thermoplasmata archaeon | reverse complement strand
GGGCCCATGGTCTAGCGGTTATGACAACGCCCTTACACGGCGTAGATCACCGGTTCAAATCCGGTTGGGCCCACTCCATCTCTCGCCACGACCGCGGAGATACCGTTGGCAGCGCTCGCTTGCTTGAATAGTCGTGGGTCGTACACCTGTCAAGTCCGCACACACACCATGTTGACTCATGACAGACCATTGTCTGGATGAGAGCGCACCAAAGGACTTCGCTCCGACGCGGTCCACTCCGTGAGAGCCTCTCTGGGAGACCCTATTTGAAGGTGATCTGAGCCCGTGAGGCCACACCGACCACAACGGACGCTGTCCGGGGAAAGAGTATATACTCAATCCTGACCAATGAGTCTGACGTGGTAGAAGACAAGGTCGTGGTTCAGGAGAAGGACTGCGCAACGGAGGCAGATGGATTTGACTACACTGTCAAGAACCCAAACCATCTGCTCCGAATAATGAACAAGATCATGCCCATCTTCCTCAACGTCCCCGACGAGGAGATGTACAACGAGGTGTTGAAGATCCTCCTCGAAACTACCGAGAGCAGGCACGGCATCTTCGCGTACATCGACGAGAACGGGTCCATGGTGGCCCCTTCGATGACAAAGGACATCTGGGACCAGTGCCAGATACCCGACAAGACCTACATATTCCCCAGGGACACATGGGGTGGCATCTGGGGCCGCTCCCTGAATGAGAAACGGGCGTTGTTCTCCAACGGAGGACACGACGTCCCTAGTGGACACATACAAATCAGGCGCTCGATCTGCGTCCCGCTCATCCACTTGGGAGAGGTCGTAGGGTTGTTCGCAGTCGCCAACAGGACCTACGACTACAGTGAGGAGGATGTGGAATACGTCAAGGCGATAGCCGGCTTCGTGGCTCCTGTCCTGGATGCGAGACTGACAAGGGACCGGAGCGAGCGTGAACGCCGGCGCGCGGAAGAGGCGCTCAGGCTCGCCAACAAGAAACTGAACCTCATGGGAAGCCTCACACGCCACGACGCGCTCAACCAGTTGAACGTAGTGCTCGGGTACGCCGAGATGATGAGGGAGCCCGGCAGCAGGGACAAGGCGGAGATGTACCTCGACAGGATCATCAAGTCGGGCAACGCGATAAGAAGCCAGCTGGAGTTCACGAAGGTCTACCAGTCAATCGGGAGCACACAGCCCGACTGGCAGAACGTGAGACGGGTCTTCGATCTGGCAGTCTCCTCCGCAGTCCTGGGGGGCATATCAGTCGTGAATCGGCTGCGCGACATCGAAGTCTATTCCGACATGATGTTCGAGAGAATCTTCTACAACCTGATTGAGAACTCAGTCAGGCATGGCGAGAGGGTCTCGACGATCTCCGTATCGGACTCGGAGACCGAGAACGGCCTCGTCTTGGTGGTCGAGGACGATGGAGTGGGCATTCCAGACAACGAGAAGGAGATCGTCTTCGAGCGAGGGTTCGGGAAGAACACGGGATACGGGCTCTACATCACGAGGGAGATACTGGATCTCACAGGCATCTCGATTCGGGAGCGCGGCGCCTTCGGCAAGGGTGCCAGGTTCGAGATCATTGTGCCCGTCGGGGCCTTCCGCCGACCTGACCAGGCGGTCACTTGACTCGGAAATACTACCGGCCGTAGTCGCCTTCGTCCCGCCAAGGAATCATTACCCGGATGACCAGCGATTGCGGACGACGACCGACAGGGCTTACGCTATTCATCTCGCACCAGCGCAGTCCGTGACCGGCTCTCACCTCATGACTCCGAACCTGTCCAGCGAGTCCACCAAGCCTCGGACGAACTCCTCGTACTCGACCTCGACCCCGTACTTCCTGAAGTACTTCTCCACCGCGGACATGCCGCTGCTCAACGCTTCGGCGGCGCGCGTGAGCGTTACCCACGGGACACCGCCCGTGCGGTCCACGCGCAACGCCTCGGAGAGGTCTATGAACCACGGGTCGCCTGAGTGGACCAGTATGTTGTACGGGCTGAGGTCTGTGTGGACCACGCCCGCCTTGGCCAATGCAGCGATCCCGGACATGACCACCTTCAGGAACTTCTCGGGAGCCTCCAGCCTGACGTCGCTGAGCCTTGGAGCCGGGCCCGTCTCGTCCCCTAGATAGCGCATGCTGAACATGTTCTCCACCCTGCGCGCGGGAGCGGGGACCTTCGCCCCGCCCTTCCATGCCTGGAAGGTCATCTCGTACTCCTTGGCCGCCTTCCAGCCCATGGAGTCGAGCTTTATCGGCCCTCCTCCCTTGTGGGAGGTCCTGTAGAGCCTGTAGCACTTGACCGCTATCGGGGAGCCATTGTAGCTCGCGAGGTAGACATCTGCCTCCTTGCCCGCGCTGATCAGACCCACCACATCGGTGGCGAGGCCCGACGAGAGGATTGCTTCTGCTGTCGATCGGTAGCCCGCCTCGTGGAGGTCGAGCGTCCCGGACCTGATGCGCCAGTGCACGCTGGCGTCTAGATACGGATTGTTTGGCATTCTCGGATTCCATTTCTCTGGATGTGTGGCGTTCGCAGAACAAGCTCACGACAGCCCGAGAACCCGACACGACGCTACGGGGTTCCCGGCACAGCTGCTAGAACTCTGTCGGACATCATAACCGGGAACCTCCTGGTCTACACGACCAATCAAGAAAAAGCACTCGAAATACATCAACCCTTCGGACATCCCGGCACGAGGACGAGGACACGGGCGAATGGTTAAATAGTTATGAATTATAATCCATTACGATGCCCCGACCGAAGAGGTGCCGGAAGGTCTGCTTCGACCCGGAATACAAGGTCTTCAAACCGCAGGGAATCCCCATGAGCGAACTGTCCAGCATAGAGATAGAGCTGGACGAACTCGAGGCCTTGAGGCTCTCGGACGTCGAGGACCTGTCGCAGGCGGAGGCGGCAAAGAAGATGGACATCTCGCAACCCACTTTCAACCGGATACTTTCAGGCGCCAGGTCCAAGGTAGCCGAGGCCCTCACCGATGGCATGGCGCTCAGGATAGCACGTGGTTCGCCTCACGCCCCGGAACCTCCGGCTCGTGCGGCGGCCTGCAAGACGGGTGGTCCGAAGTGAGGTCCGCATCGCTGCTCGTCAAGATACCTGGCAACTGGATCGGCTGCCTCGCCAGCAGTTGCGACCTATCTGTCAAGATACTCAAATGCGTGCCCAAGAACAGCAACGGTGGGCAGAGCTTCCTGCAGATAGACACAGACCCGGGCCTGTCCCAGGAGGAGCTGGTAAACAGGATACGCGAGGTGGAGCCGAACTGCACGGTCCAGCTCACCGCCGCAGGACCGGGCAGGCACATAGGCACGGTCGAGCTGCAGCAATGCGCCGCGTGCAGGCTCATGGCAGATTCTGGATGCTTCATGGACTCTGCCTCCAACCGTGATGGCGGGATGATGCAGTGGAACGTCATCGCCCCGAACGCGGCCGCCCTCAGGAACCTCGTCGAGAAGGTCAAGGAACTCGGTTGCACCGTCGAGGTCGAGAAGATATCTGTCCTGAGGACCGTCTCCGAACTCACGCTCGCCCAGGAGAAGGTGCTTCAGATGGCCTACGAACTCGGGTACTTCGAGATACCGAGGAAGATCACGCTCGACATACTGGCTAAGAGGCTGGAGATATCGAAGGCCACCCTCGATGTGATGTTGAGGAGGGCCCAGAGGAAGTTGGTGGCGAGCCATATAGGCGAGACATGCTGACGCGGTGCCATCAGGGGCGACGAAAACCTTCGAAGCGACGGGGGAACTCGATGAAGACGGATTGCGCGCACTGTGCGGACAAAGAATGCTATGAGGGCAAGGACTGTTTCGGCCTCGCTGACAGGGCGAGGAAGGCGTACGAGGGGTACGAGCTCAAATCGATGAGGGTCTCAGGGAAGGTCGAGGCTGAGCACTACATGAAGAAGACCAGGCTGGAGGAGCTCATCCTGTACGCGAAGGAGATGGGCATGAAGAGACTCGGGATCGCCTTCTGCGTCGGCCTCTCCTCGGAGGCCAGGACCGTTGCGGACATACTCGCCAAGCAGGGACTCGAGGTGCATTCCGTGTGCTGCAAGATCTGCGGAATAGACAAGAAGGAGCTGGGGGTCGTCAAACTGCACGGGGACGACGGTGACGAGGCGGTGTGCGATCCGATTGGCCAGGCTATGTGCCTCGCCGAGTGCGTGACCGAGATGAACATCCTGATCGGCCTGTGCGTAGGCCACGACATGCTGTTCACGAAGCACTCGAAGGCGCCCGTGACGACGTTCATCGTGAAGGATAGAGTGCTGGCCCACAACCCCGCAGGGGCGATCTACAGCGGGTACTACAAGAAGAACCGGTTCGGCCTTCCACCTGAGTGAAAAGCCACGCACGGCTAACCTGTTCGCCGTACCGGACTTCAACGTGGAAGGCCAAGTGGTAGCTAGAGGTATCAGATTGGCCAAGAAGACGGATTATTCGAAGAAGTCGTTCCTCGTGATAGGCACGCACGGGGACGAGGAGCTCGAGAAGGCGACCATGACATTCGCGTGCGCGGGAGCATCTACGGCGCTGGGCATCAGGACCAAGGTGTTCCTGACCATGAACGGCGTCAAGCTCGCCCAGAAGGGATACGCTGAGAAGCTCAAACCCGTCGAGGGGATGGCGCCCGTGAAGCAGATGATGGACGCGTTTCTCCAGAGCGGTGGGAAGATCCAGGTCTGCATCCCGTGCCTCGAATCCAGGGGTATCGACAAGAACCAGTTCATAGACGGCGTCGAGTTCGTCAACCTCATGGACTTCGCGGCGGAGGCCGTGGACGTGGACAGGGTCTTCACCTGTTGATCCGAGGGATGGTGTCCGTAACATGAGTGCATTCACTGGAAAGCAGAGCACACCCTCCAAGGCGCCGGCCGCATCGACAGCGGCCGAGAACCTGAAGAACGTCAAGCACAAGGTCATCATCATGAGCGGCAAGGGCGGGGTCGGCAAGTCCACCGTGGCTGTCAACCTCGCCGCGGCCCTGGCCAAGAAGGGGAGGAAGGTTGGGCTCCTGGACGCAGACATGCACGGGCCGAGCGTTCCGAAGCTTCTCGGCATCCCGAACCTCCCGCTGACCGTGGACGACAAGGGAAGAATCGTGCCGTTCTTCGTCCCTCCGTCGATCAAAGTCGTGTCGATAGCGTTCCTGTTGAGTGACCGGGACTCCCCAGTCATCTGGAGAGGACCGGTCAAGATGGGAGCGATCAAGCAGTTCCTTGAGGAGGTCGAGTGGGGAGAGCTGGACTACCTATTGGTGGATCTCCCGCCAGGCACTGGGGATGAACCACTCAGCACCGCCCAGCTCGTACCATCGCCCGATGGCGCCATCATCGTGACGACGCCACAGGATGTCGCGCTCCTGAGCGTCAGGAAGTCGATCAACTTCGCGAAGGCCGTCGGGCTCAAGCCCATAGGCCTCGTAGAGAACATGTACGGGCTCGAGTGCCCGCACTGTGGAAAGATGATACAGCTGTTCCAGGACGGGGGCGTCGCGAAGGCGACGAAGGATCTCTCGGTCCCGCTCCTCGGACAACTGCCGCTCAGCCCGGACATAGCCAATAGCGGGGACGCGGGCAAGCCATTCGCCTTGGGGTCGGACAAGGCCGCGAAGGCATTCGACGAGATCACGAAGAAGATCATCGAGGCGGTCGAGGGCAAAGGCGGTTGACAGGATGATGCCCGGGACGAGGAAGTTCGAGTGCTTCGAGTGCGGACGGAAGTGGGATGAGCCGTTCGGCACTGGACGGCCGACCGCATGCCCGTCCTGTGGCAGCAGGAACATCCGCAGGTCATCGGACGACAGTGGCAGGAGAGGCGCTGGGAGAGGGTGCATGCAGGCTCCCAGGAGAGGACAAGGAGGAGGCCGAAATGGCTGAGAAGGAAGTTGTCCAGACAGAGAGCGAACTCGAGTTCGGCTCGAAGAAGTGCGTGTGTCCCAAGTGCGGGACCGAAGCACCCCATGCGTTCAGAGGGGTGCCGTGCAGCAAGACGAAGTGCCCGAAATGCGGCTCGGCGATGAAGGGCACACAGTGCGGTGATTGACCATATGGCTACAGAATCCAGAGAGACGGAAGGCATGGGAAAGCGCGTGGCAGTCAGTTCGACAGGCGAATCACTGGAATCACCGGTCGACCCAAGGTTCGGAAGGTGTTCCTACTTCATCATATTCGATGAGAACAAAGGACACAGAGTGGTGAGGAATGCCGGCCAGGCCCTAGGCAACGGCGCGGGCATCCAGGCGGCGCAGCAGATCCTCGACCTCGGCGTCGGCGCCGTCGTCACCGGCGATCTAGGGCCCAACGCGTTCAGGGTCCTGGCAGCTGGAGGCGTCCAGATGTTCGTCAGGTGCACCGGCACGGTCGGCTCCGCCATAGAGGCATACAGGAATGGCGAACTCAGAGAGACCGCAACCGCGACCTCACCTGGACACCACGGGCAGGGACCTCACGGCCATGGTCCGATGGGAAGGTAGACGGAACAATGAGCAACAAGAATAGCCCCTCGGAGCTCGACCGACTCGTCGAGAACATCGTGACGGCCATGGAATCAGAGGACTCGAAGATCTACACCAAAGAGGTGATCTCCGAGTTCCGGGACCCCGCAAATGTCGGTCCGATGGACGACGCGGACGGCTCAGGGGTCGCGGACGGGCTCTGCATGGACTCCATGCACATGTGGGTCAAGATTGACGGAGAGAAGGTGTCGCAGTGCACGTTCTACACGGACGGTTGCGGCGCCACTATCGCCTGCGGGAGCAGGCTCACGAAGCTCGTGACCGGACGAACGATTGAGGATGCGATGGCCATCAGCCCTGAGGACCTGACCACGTCCCTTGGCGGACTGCCAGAGAATCACATACACTGTGCGAGTCTGTCAGTCATCGCATTCAGGAACGCTGTAAGGGACGCGAAGTGCAGGACCGGGCAGACACGGAGGCGCGGCCTTGAAGCTGCTCAGGTTCAGATGTAACGGGTGCGGGCTGGAGATGGCCCTGCCGGAGAAGCCGGACAAGTGCTTCAGCTGCAGTTCCGACAAGATTGTCAGGATTGGCTGGAGACTACGATTCAAGGACAAGGAGTGAGAACGGTCAGAATCGAGAGATCAAGGAGTGATAATAGGATGAAGATATGCGTACCGACGATGGAGAAAGGAGGGGTCGACGACCTCGTGTGTGAACACTTCGGCCGCGCGCCGACGTTCACTGTGATTGACACGGACACCGACCAGGCCCAGGTCGTAGCGAACAGGAGCGAGCACATGGGAGGACTGGGCAAGCCGCCGGAACACATCGCGAAGACCGGCGCGAAGGTCCTGATATGCTCTGGGCTCGGGCCCAAGGCGATCGACATGCTCCAGGCATTCGACATCCAGGTGTTCGTGGGCGCCTCGGGGACGGCCAAGGACGCGGTGCAGATGTGGCGCGACGGGAAGCTGCTTGCGGCATCGCACGACGTCGCCTGCAAGGAACATCACCATTGAACCACAGCGCGTGAGGGCGATCTTACGAAGATAGCGATAGCGAGCGGCAAGGGTGGGACAGGCAAGACCCTTGTCGCGACGAACCTGGCCGCGGTCACCAAGGATGCGACCCTGGTTGACCTTGATGTCGAGGAGCCGAACTGCTACATCTTCGCCCAGGCGAAATCGGAGCGTGCGGAGAAGGTCTTCAGACTGGTGCCCCAGGTGGATGCATCGAAGTGCACCCTGTGCGGCAACTGCAGGAAGGTCTGCGAGTTCCACGCGATAGCCGTGCTGCCCAAGGAAGTGATGGTCTTCAAGGAGCTGTGCCATGGTTGCGGCGCATGTTCGATGCTCTGTCCTGAGGACGCCATCACAGAAGTGGACCACCTCATGGGCGAGGTGATAATGGCCGAAGGTGGCGTGCTCAAGCTGATGTACGGCAGACTCAAGGTAGGCGAGGCCGCAGCGACACCGCTCATAAGGCAGGTCAAAGCCACCATACCTGAAGGGCCGATCACTATCATGGACTGTCCTCCTGGGACGGCGTGCACAGCGGTGGAGAGCATCAAGGGGGCGGACGCCTGCGTCCTCGTCACCGAGCCCACTCCTTTCGGGCTGCACGACCTCAAGCTCGCCCTGGAAGTCACCAGGAAACTGAAGGTCCCTGCGGCGGTCTTCGTTAACAAGCATGGACTGCCAGGCCCCGACATCCAGCAGTTCTGCGACGCCCACAAGATACCAGTCGTCGGCAAGCTGCCGATAGACCGGTCAATCGCGGAGGCGTACTCCAGAGGTGCTCTGATTGCCGAAGACGCGAGATTCAACACCACATTCAAGAAGCTCAGGGACTGGGCGCTCTCGGAGGCGGGGAGATGAAGGAGATAGTGATAGTCAGCGGCAAGGGCGGCACGGGCAAGACCACTCTGCTCGGATACCTCGCATCCGTCATGAACAACGCCGTCACCGCGGACTGCGACGTCGACGCTCCGAACCTGCACCTGCTACTGAAACCCAAGATACTGCATCGGGAGGACTTCGCAGGTATGAAGGTGGCGACCATAATCGGTTCGGCATGCACCAACTGCGGGAAGTGCGTCCCGGTCTGCAGATTCGGCGCAATCAAGAGCATCGGCAACCCCAGCCTCATGAAGGTCGCGATAGAGCAGGGGTCGTGTGAAGGGTGCGCGCTGTGCAGCCGCATATGCCCGAGCAAGGCGATCAAGATGGTCGACAAGAAGGTCGGCGAGTGGTTCATATCGAAGACCGTCTTCGGCACGATGGTGCACGCCCTGCTCGAACCCGGGGAGGACAACTCGGGTAAGCTCGTCGCGATGGTCAAGCAGAGGGCCAGGATGGCCGCGAAGGAGGAGGGAGTCGGAACGATACTGGTGGACGGTCCACCAGGGATTGGGTGTTCTGTGATATCATCCCTCTCAGGGTGCTCACTCGCGATAATAGTCACCGAACCCACGGAATCCGGCTTCAGCGATGCGAAGAGGATCATGGACCTCGCGAAGGGGTTCAACCTCCCCATCGGACTAGTCACGAACAAGGCCGACCTGAACCAGGACCTCACGAGGCGCATCGAAGAACATGCCGTCGCGGAGGGGGCACACTTGCTGGGGAGCATCCCGTACGACGAGGTGTTGGCCAACACGATGGCGCAGGGTAGGACTGCCGGTAAGAACGTCGCTAGCCCGGCGACTCACGCCATGTCCAAGATCCACAGGAAGATGATGGACCTGATCGGGCAGGCCTGACGGCTTTCGGGGGCAGACTTATTCCCCCGGTCCGCCTTCCCAGAGGTGGTGAGACCGTGAGGTGGGATTTCGAGACGTGGTTGGTCCAGAACTACGGAGTCAAGACGAGCGCGCTGACGAAGGAGGCGCTGTCGATCGCCCGGAAAGAGTACGAAGAGGAGTATCCCCCTGCGGGCGACGGGGACATCAAGCTGAAGACATACCCTTTCAAGAAGTATCTAGACTCCGAGAAGTAAGGGGGCGGTCCCTGCCGAGGGGGCGTGCCCGACGGTGACAAAGTATATAATTTAGGTTAACCTAACTCATGTCTGATGGTAACCGAGATCGCAGAGCAGTACCTCAAGATCATATACAATCTCACTGAGGAGGGCGGGGTCGCCAAGACATCCGACATCGCGAAGGCCATGGACGTCGCGCCCGCGTCCGCGACGGAGATGATGCAGAAGCTCGCCAAACAGGGACACGTGAAGCACGAGAAATACCACGGAGCGAACCTGACCCCAAAGGGGCTCAAGATCGCACGGCAGGTGACCAGGAAGCACCGGCTCCTGGAACGTTTCCTCAACGACCTGTGTGGCATCAGGGGAAGGGCGAGGCACGCGCAGGCATGCAAGATGGAGCATGTCCTGACAGACGAAGCAGAGAGGCAGCTGTGCCGGATGCTGAACCGCCCATCCGAGTGTCCGCACGGGAAGCTCATACCCAAATGTGACCGTGGCATCGCGTGCGAGAAGTGCACGAACGAGACGGTTCTCCTGCTCGACCTGGGGGAAGGCGATGTGGGAACGGTGTCGCACCTAACATCCAATGACAGGGACGAACTCTGCCGCATATTGGCGATGGGTTTCGTCCCTGGAAGCGAGGTCAAGGTCGAGAAGAAGGTGCCCATGGGCGGCCCGATCATCGTATCCCTCAAAGGGACGAAGATCGCGCTCGCGAGGGAGATCGGCGGCGTCCTGCACATGGTCAGGGCCTGAGGGAGGGAGTGCATGGAGATCGCCCTGGCCGGAAACCCGAACGTGGGGAAGAGCGTCGTTTTCAGCAAGCTCACCGGCGTGGGCGTCATCAGCTCCAACTACCCCGGAACGACCGTCGAGTTCTTCGAGGGGAAGGCCAAGTTCATGGGGTCCACGATCACAGTCATCGACATCCCCGGGACCTACTCGCTCGCAGGCAACACAGACGATGAGAGGGTCGCGACGAACCTATTGTTTGAGAGGCGGCCAGACACGATCATCGCTGTGCTCGACTCGACGAGGCTCGAGCGCAATCTAGTCCTGCTATTCGAGCTGATCGAATCAGGATACCACGTCATCGCAGCGCTCAACATGTACGATGCGATGAGGAAGACCGGACGCGACGTGGATGTCACACGTCTGGAGCGGATACTGATGATTCCGGTCATCCCCACCGTGGCCACCAAAGGGGAAGGGATCGACTCGCTCCTGTTCACATCCGTTCAGCTCAGAGGCAGGAGCAAGTTCAAGGTCAGATACGACTCGCACATCGAGGAGATGGTCCGAGAACTCAGCGGGATGCTCAAGGAAGAGGACTGGTCCATGCCACTCAGGGCGGTATCGCTCCGCCTCCTCACAGGAGATCCGAGGGTCGTAGAACGGGCCGCTCCTGAAGCGGTCAAGGCATCAGAGTCCATGCGAGAGCAGTTCGTGCATCAACACGGCGAGGACATCGTCGTGCACATAGAGAGGGACCGGTTCGGCGAGGCTGGGCGGATCGCATCCGACGTCGTAGGAGAGTCCGCTGGAAGGAAGAAGGAGGAGGGACTGATCTCCGATCTTACCCTCAGACCTGTGACGGGCATCCCCATCCTCGTCGCGGTGCTCGCCGCTGTGTTCCTCGTGCTCGTCTTCGTCGGGGGTTGGATAGAAGGGGCGCTCGTGGGAGCCTACACGGACGCCCTCCGAGGACCGTTCGAGGACTTCAAAGACGGTCTGTCGAGCGGACTCGCCAAAGGCGTGGCCGAGGGGATCTATCTCAGCGTCGAGGCGATGCTCGCGCTCGTCATACCGTACATACTGGTCTTCTACCTCATGCTCGCCGTGCTTGAGGACACGGGATACCTGGTCAGGGTCGTGTCGCTCTTGGATGGCGTGATGCATAGGCTCGGGCTGCACGGAAGGGCGATCATCCCCATGGTCGTTGGATTCGGGTGCAACGTCCCCGCGATCCTGGCGACCAGGGCCATGGGGTCGAAGAGGGAACGGCTCATACTCGCCACGCTCATCACCATGGCGGTGCCATGTTCCGCGCAGACGGCGATCATAATCGGCACCGTGGGCAACTACGCGGGCGTCACCTGGGCGCTGTCGATATACCTCATACTCGGCGCGACGCTCGTGTTCCTGGGGTTCGTGATGCACAGGACCATCAAGTTCGAGCCAACGGGCCTGTTCGTCGAGATTCCAGACCTTCGGACACCATCGGCCTCGGAGACCCTGAGGAAGACATCCATCAGGATCAAGGAGTTTCTGACAATCGCATTCCCGCTCCTCCTTGTGGGCAGCATCGTGCTCGAGATGCTCATGGCGGAGGGAGCCCTTCAGAGACTGATCGAACCCTCCGAAGGGTTCATGATAGTCGTCCTCGGCCTCCCCGGCGTCACGGTGGTCGCGCTGGTGTTCGGCATCCTGAGGAAGGAGATGGCGCTCCAGATGCTCATGGTTCTGTTCGGCACGAGCAACCTCGCGCTGCATCTCACCCCCGAGCAGATGTTCACCTTCGCGCTCGTCATGGCCGTGTTCATGCCCTGCCTCGCGGCGTGGGCGGTCATGTTGAAGGAGTTCGGGCTGAAGAGCACACTGCTCGTGACCGCGGGCTCCATCTCACTGGCCATGGTCATGGGGGCCGCGTCCCACCTATTCCTGAGCCTCTGAGGTCATCTGACGAAGTAAGACGTGTCCTCGTCGGCGTGTATATGCGACGGCACATTGACCGATCCGCGGTAGTCCTCGCCAGTCCTCTGGATCACGGGTTCCGTGCCGTCGCGGAGGAGGACGTATTGTGACCTCGCGCCAGTCACGATGAGCAGTATCTTGACCTTGCCCTGCATGCCGCTCTCGATGGAGCAGCCCCAGATCAGACGACCATCAGGCCTGAGCTTGCTCGAGATGATCTCCGCCGCCTTCGCGGCCTCTTCTATGGTCATGTCCGGTCCGCCGACGACCCTCACAAGCGCGCCCTTCGCGTCCTTGAGGTCTATCCTGCCGAGCAACGGAGATGTCAGAGCCTCGTCCACCGCCTCGTCCATCCTCTTCATCGGCGCGCCCTCGGACTCCCCGACGCCGATGAGGGATACACCGCCCTCGTCGAGGATCGTGCGGAGGTCGGCATAGTCCACGTTGACCAGGCCGGCCCTGGTGAGCATCTCTGTGAGTCCACCTATGGTCTGGAGAAGGAGCTCGTCGGCGACCTTGAACGCTGCCTGGACCGGCAGGTTCGGCACGAGCTCGAGCAGAGTATCGTTGGGGATCACTATCGTGGTGTCGCACACCTTCGCGAGGCGTGACAGTCCCTCCATGGCGTTCTCCATCCGCATCTCCCCTTCGGACTTGAACGGGAGCGTGACGACACCGACGGTGAGCGCCCTCGCCTCCCTGGCAAGGCGGGACACGACGAATGAGCTGCTGGTGCCCGTGCCTCCGCCCATGCCTGCGGTCACGAAAACGATCTGAGAACCCTTCACGAAGTCCTCGAGATCGCGCTCGTTCTCCATGGCAGCGCGCTCGCCGATCTCGGGCTTCGCGCCCGCGCCCAATCCCCTCGTGAGCGTCTTCCCAATCAGTATCTTCCTGCTGGCCTTCACGGAAAGGAGATGCTTCGCGTCTGTGTTGATGGCGAGCGTCTGCACGCCGGAGACTCCCTGCTCGAAGAACCTGTTGACCGTGTTGGACCCAGCGCCTCCGCACCCGACGAGCTTGATGCACACGTTGAGGCCTTCGGCGATCTTCTCGATCTCCAACTCCTCAGCGGACATCTCCGGCTGTCCCTTGTCATTGCTAACATCGTCGGCGGGCGCTCTCGAACCCAAGGCGCCTTCTATGATACTTCGCGGCATTGTGCATCCCCTTGAGTATCTACGTGTTGTCCACGACTATATAACACTGTAGACTGAGAACTAGCGCCACGCGTGCGCGCCCGCTTACGCACACGCAAGGGGACGCGCGCCAGCCGCTGTTCAGACCAACAAGTTCGTGAACAATGGACCGAGGACTATGAGAGCGCTCAGCCTGAGCGTGTCGGAGATGATCCCGACCTTGAACATGCTCCAGATCTTGACATAGCCCGAGCTGTAGACTATCGCCATCGGAGGCGTGGTCGACGGTATTGCACTCGATATGGAGCAGGCCAGCCCGGCGCCGACGATCGGCGCCAGTACCTCTGCGCCAGTGAACCCGGCGCCAATCGCGAGCGTTGCCGCGATGGGGCACGATATCAGGGCAGCGGCGGTGTTGGACGCGGCATATGTCAGGACGAAACCGAGTACGCACGAGATGGCGTATATCCCCCACGCGCTCGGGTTGTCTCCCATCGCATCAGCCACCCCGTTCGCGAGCCAAGTGGCGAACCCGCTGTCCGCCAACCCGATCCCGAGCGCGATGCCTCCGCCGAACAGGAAGACCACGTTCCAATCGATGCCTCTTGCAATCTCGTCCCATTTCAGGACGGGTTCATCCCTGACCCTGATGAGACCCGCCAGCAGTATCACGAGGACCGCGGGCATCGCCTCGGGCATGATGACGGACAGGTCGCTGGACAGGCCTTGCAGACTGGGATTATACCCGGCGGCGACCTTCACTATCGAGGGGAATATCCAGAGGCTCACAGCCAGTACGAGAAGGCCTGCGACGACCTTCTCGCCCCTGCTCATCCTGCCTAGCTGTTTGGCGACTGCGATCATCTTCGACTTGTCGGCCGCCACCGTCTTCTCCTCAGGCTTCAGCACCTTGAAGACGACTATCCAGGTGACAAACAGGCCGATTATCGCGTGAGGGGTCCCCACGATGAGCCAGTCGAGGAATGTGAGGTCTACAGCCGCATACTCAAGCGCAGTGCTCTTCGCGATGAGGTTCGGCGGAGTGCTGATGAGCAGGAGCATCGCGCCTGCGGTGGCGGCCTGTGCGAGGACCAGCATGCACGCCTCGCTGTAACGGCCCCCGGACTTGACCCCTGCCATCGACAGATAGGCAATCAGGAACGGGAACACCACCGCCGTCGAAGCGGTGATGGAGCCTGTCAGAGTCAGAATGAAGACGGGGAGCGCGGCGACGAAGAATGCTGCTATCATGGGGTTGCTCCCCTTGTAGAGAAGTCCGAGCCTGAGGGCTATCCTCCGGTCGAGGTCCCACTTCCTGAACGCAGCGGCGAGGACGAACCCCGCCATGAATATCCAGATTATGGGATCGGTGAACGCGGTGAGGGAGGTCTTCCAGGTGACGATCCTGGACATCGAGAAGATGATAGGAGGAAGCAGGGCAGCGATGCCGAGCGGGACGCATTCGGTGACCCACCACACGAGCACCCACAGGAGCGTGCCGAGGGCGATCTGGGGCGCGCGTTCAGGGGCATCTATGTCAGCCGCGACATCCGCCATCGACTGCGGCACTGGCATGAGCACAAGGATGAGGAAGATGAGCGGCCCGAGCGCGAGGCCGATCTTCCTCTTGTTCAGCCACTTGCCGACCTTGCGGACCTTGGAGTGCTTGCTCTTCGGATCCCCTCTGTGTACTGACCAAGGGTCCACCTTCGTCCCGCTCATCTAACGACACCTCTTGTACGGTCGCGGCCTTCATTCAGTAATACCAGGTGGTACTTGAAAGTTGACGACCTATGGCATCCGTGCGATTCGAGTCCGCTCATTCTGCAGCTCTTCAAAGACGAGAAGGCGCTCTCGGTGGAGGGGCCCAGCGAGGGAACTGCAGAGGGACCGGTGCGGCAGCTCGCCCGAAGGACCCGACCTCCCCCGCATCATCTCGTGTTTTGTACCACTTTTTGCACTACTGACCGACAGACCTTAATAGCGGAAAGTCCGCTTTCCTGCTTACCACATATTTGTACAATGATGTGGCATCGCACAGGGGGGAGAGACTGTGAAAACGATGTTAAGGAGAGCTAGCCTAAGTGTCATCTTCGCGTCGATCATGGTCGTGGCGGCACTCGCGGTCATCGGTCCAACACCGACGACCGCGCAGAGCACTGCATATGACCAGGATGGCATGGGCTCGGACGGTAACGGGGCCAGGGTCGACTCCGCATTGAGAGAGCTGATGTTGGAGTCCGATGGCCCCTTTGATGTGTATGTGATCGCCGAGGACAGGGCTGCGGCCAACACCGTGCTCACCTCGAGAGGACTGCCTGAGATAGCGAGCAGGGAGTTCGCTGGAATGCCGACGGTCAGCCTCATGGCCTTGGACGCGGGGACTATATCCGCGTTGGCGGCGGCCGATGGCGTGACGAGCATCCTGGCCTTCGAGAAGCCGAGCGTCGACGAGTCGAAGGCGGAGCTGCTCAGGGACAGCGTGTCGGTTGACTCACTCGTGCCGGCGCCCGAAGACTACGACATCGATGTGGTCCACGGCGCAGTGGACGCATGGGAGTCTGGCTATGACGGCGAAGGCGTGCTTCTGGCAGTCATCGACGACGGGTTCGACATGGCCCACCCTGACATGCAGGGACAGCAGGCCAGGCACGAATCCGGCCCATATATGGGCTGGCCCATAGCATACGATGACTACGCCGCGCTGCAGTGGAAGAACGGCAACATCGGCGGCTGGATGGCCGACACCACGACTGAGGTGGCCGCGAAGAAGGGCGCCCATGTGCTGTTCGACGGGGTCAAGTACAAGGTCAAGGGCCTCATGGACATAGAAGGCAACAAAGTCATGAGCATGAGCGGGACGTACCACATCGGGTACCACCCTGACCCGACTCTGGCGGCCCTCTGGGGCGGCCCTGTCGCAGTGCTCGTTGTGGACTCTGTTGATTCCGGCGTGTACGACACGGTCTATGTCGACGTGCTGCGCGACTTCTCATTCACCAACGACAAGCCCTGCACGATGGGCGACGAGATATCGTACTTCGACCTGTACGACGCCACCACGGGCCTCACGGACACCAGCGCCTGGAACGCGGGCGATGGCTTCGCTGACTACTCGGGCGGCATGGCGTACTGGATCGCAGACGGGATCAATGTCTATCCCGCATCCGGCTGGACCTACGGCGCTGAGTTCAAGGCCGAGGCTGGGGACGCGGTCGCCTTCATGGGGGCTTACGCAGGCACCCACGGAACGATGACATCCTCGTCGGCAGTCGCTCAGGGATTGACCATGGGAGGACAGCTCGGGGGCATGGCGCCCGGTGCGAGACTCATATGCATACCCTTCACCGGGAGCACCGTGAACGCCTGGATGTTCGCCCAGTTCGGAGCCGACGGCACTCCTGGCACTGGCGATGAAGCCACCCTTGTGACGAACAGCTACGGCTGGTCGGATACCGCGGTCGATGCGGGCTACACGGAGCTGGACATGATCATGACCACCATATCGATGCAGGGCCCGACGCTCTGGTTCTGGTCCACCGGCAACGGCGGCCCGGGATACGGCACCGTGCACAGCATCGTTGACGCGACCTCGGTCCATGTTGGTGCAGGCACCACCATGCAGTACAGGTACTGGCTCGGATACGAGACCATACCAGGCGAGCAGAAGTGGGGCGATGTCGCTCCGTTCTCGAACTCGGGACCTGGCAGGAACGGCAAGCTGAACGCGGAGATCATCGCGTCCGGCATGTACTCGCTCGAGCCGATGCCGCTCAACATCGCGGACGAGTTGGGGACCATAGGCAACGGCGCTGCCCACCTACAGGTCGGGAGCGGCACGAGCCATGCGACCCCGACGACTGCGGGAGGCGCGGCTCTCGGATACCAGGCATTTATGGAGACATTCGGCGGGGCGCCTGACAAGGACTACGCGAAGGCAGTCCTGATGGCGGCCGCGGACGACATGCACTACGACCCGTTCAAGCAGGGCGCTGGCTGGCTCAACGCCGGCACATACGCTGATGCGATGAGCGGCTCCGATGGCGTCGTGTCGATGGTCGACGGCGAGCTGTTCGCGAAGGCTGCCCTGTACCCGGGAGGCCTGAACGGCGTGAGCTACGAGATGTCACCGAACTTCATACTGCCAGGCGAGTCGGACGTGGAGCTGGTCACGACGACCAACCTCGGCGATGAAGATGTCACTGTCGACATATCGAGCCAGCTGCTCCTCAGAGACCCACTGGAAACCGATGTGATCGAATCGGTCACCAAGACGACCGGCGACATCATGCTCGACGTGACGGAGTACATACCGGAAGGCACAGACCTGCTGAAGGTCACGATGTTCATGCCGCTCGAGCAGCTCGACCCGAACATGGACTATGTCCAGGACTTCGAATACTGGCTCGAGGTGCACGACTGGGTCGACCTCAACGGCAACGGCATCCTGAACGTCAAGGGCTCGAACTGGGAGCTCCTGAGGTTCAGCGTGGACGGGTCCCAGTGCAACGCGAACCAGATAATGATCAAGGACCCGCTCGACAGGATCACCGACGGCATGATCGTGAGGGTCAGGGCGATAGTCCCGACCGCGGGCATCGATATCAGTATCCAGCTGGACTACTACACGCTCCAGCCGTTCCCATGGGCCCAGGCAAGGCTCTCGGGCTCTGAGGACTGGGAGAGTTCGCTCTCGGCCGATGTGCCCGCTGGCGGACAGGTGTCCTGGGAGCTCAAGGTGACCGTGCCTGAGGATGCGCCTGTCGGATCCTACGGAGCCGCGGTGTACATCGACGACGAGTCGCGCGTGCAGAGCATACCCATCCTGGTCAATGTGCCTGCGACGGACTACGAGTTCGAGTTCGGAGGCGACTCCCTGTTCGACACGCCCTACAACAACGACGTAGTGGGCGAGTCGGACAAGTGGTGGAGGTTCGAGGTCGGCGACTGGCGCATATACTGGTCGGTGCCCTCAGAGATGCCCGACGAGAACGCGTACCTGATGACATCTGTCGACTGGGAGGAGCTGCCCACGGACATCAACATACACGTGTTGGCGCCTATCGCGGTCGACCCAGATGCTGCAAACGAGCAGATCTTCGCGGCGCCGTACGGTCCCGGCTTCTACCAGACAGGCATAGCGTCGAGCGACGAGAGGTACATGGGAGCGGGCATATTCGCCTCGTGGACCAACACCGGTGGGCCGAAAGAGGTCATAGCTGCCCCATTGGGCGCTTATGAGAACGCCCTCGGGGCCCCGGCGCCGTTCGCGATAGTGCTCAGGTGCCCGCTCATGGCGGGCGACGAGGCCAGAGAGCAGTTCGATGGCGTGACCAAGTGGGTCGTCCTGAACGACCTCAACCCGTCCTCGGTCGACTTGACCGTGGACTTGTCAGATGGCGACTCGGCATCAGGCACGATCGACGCGTACTACGACATCACGGTCGACGGGACCGTCGATGTGCTCGGCGGAGGCGTGGACCCGACCATCGCGACGCAGTGGGACAGTATACCGATCTACCAGGACGTGCTCTCGTCCGACTTCGTGGCGGACCTGGCGAACGCGGCGTACACGATGCCCATATCGGTCGCGACGGCGAGCATACTGATCGTCTCCGTCTGGGAGGTCGAGAACTGCCCGGACATAGACCTGGGCCTGTGGTACGACGCGAACATGGACGGCGTAGCGACCCTCGACGAGCCGTACTGGTATGTCGGCATGGGAGGGTCCTCGGAGACCCTGACCCTCAGGGACATCGCTGACGGACAGTACCTGATCAAGGTGCTGGGCTACACCGTCTCCGGAGACCCGGGATACTTCGGCCTCAGCGTGATGCAGGGCATACAGGGCGCGAGCATACTCGCGTCTGGCTTCGATTCCCTCGTAGGCTCCGGCGCGCACGAGTTCGTCATCGAGTGGAGCGTGCCGGCGGTGCCGGGAATATATGTCGGCGCCGCGACCTTCGGGTTCCTCGGCTCCGCGGACATGTTCAGGATCGAGGTCCGGATAACGGTCGTCGAGTGAGCCCTGGACGCGATCGAAAACCCCTTCCTCAAACCCCAACTGCCTTTTCTAACGCCTTGAAGGATAGATGAGCCACTGGAGGGAATCGAGCCCTCGACCTACGCCTTACCAAGGCGTCGCTATACCTCTAAGCCACAGTGGCATACTGCTAGGTCGCAAGTCATCTTGCCTTGCGTAGAGAGGGCAAGGAGTTCCTCCATTTCCATGTGGGCAGGTGGCTCTACGTCTTGAAGAGGGGGCAGGAAATGCCACAGCAGCCCTCCGACTTCGCCATGATGCTCAGGAAGAGGGTCACGAACGCCCGATTGGCGGGCGTGAGGCAGCAGGGCTTCGACAGGATAGTCGTGCTCACGCTCGAGAAGGGCGGAGACCCACGACCTCGTCCTCGAACTCTTCGCGGACGGCATTGTCATACTCGTGAAGGATGGCACCATAGTGCAGCCGCTCACGAGCCACATCTGGAAGCACAGGGATGTGAAGGCGAAGAGGGATTTCGCATTCCCCCCGCCCGTACCGGACCCGGCCACGATGGACGGCAGCGCGCTGTCCGCCATACTGTGGGCATCCGACTCCGACCTCGTCCGCACACTCGCGACCAAGCTCAACATCGGCGGCAAGTACAGCGAGGAGCTGTGCGCGAGGACCGGGTTCGCCGACCCGACGCAGGGAGGTAACATGAGGGACTGGTACGACAACCCCGTGCTCGAAGACATCTTCGCAGAGCAGGCCCAGATGCTCTCCTACGGGCCTTTGGGGGCGCTTGGGAATGCGTCTGTGGAGCTGACTGAGGAGTTGCCTTCAGAGGCTCTGGCGCTTATGCAAGACTACCTGAAAGGGCAGATTGGCACTATGGAATTCGTCACAAAGGCCGAAGCCATCAGGTTGAGAAACGCCCCAGTTCAGCTAGCTCGTCCAGAAGCGTGATTCAAGATACCTGTTTCAGCTTGTGAAATGGTTAAATACGCTACATCTCGGTTACACCATGCTTCAGGAGAGAGCTTCCCCCAAGTCACTTTCCGAGGGAGGATCTAGGAGGATGATGTTGTGATCAGTGAGTGTAGACGTCCGAGCCTGAGCTTCCTGCTGATGGCTCTGATGGTGATGGCTTCGTTCGTCGTAATGGTATCGGCACCAGCACAGGCCGAGACCGTGGCGGCGGACGACGGGACTGCAGACTATGAATCGATTGGCGGATTCGCTGTCACGGACCCGTTCGAGAAGATGGATTCCTGTCCAGTGATGGCCGGCCACACCGCCCAGGACACCCTGTACGGGTACACGGCCTTGATAGGGCTGGGCGGATACTCTCCGGCCGACGTGTGGCTGTTCGCCCCGCAGCCCGGGGACGTGCCACTCACCGGGGTCGTCGAGGGAGGATGGTATGACATCACCGTCACCGACACCGTGGAGGTCATGGGAGGAGGGGACGGCCCCTACGAGCTGTTCGACTACCGCGACATGGAGATCTATCCGGACGTCTTGACGGGCGACTTCGTGTCGGATCTCGCGGACGCGGTGTTCACCATGCCAGTCTGGGTCGAGGACAGCCACGCCCTGATCGTCACCGTGGAGGAGGATTGGGGATGCCCCGACATCGACCTCGGGCTCTGGCACGACGAGGACATGGACAACATCGCCGACCTGACGGAGCCGTACTGGTACGTGGGGGCCTCAGGGTCCTACGAATCCATCGAGCTGGCAGCGCCAGACGACGGACAATACCTGGTCAAGGTGCTGGGGAACGATGTGACGGGGTGGCCTGGGTACTTCTCCCTGTCGGTGCTCGCCGGGGTGCCAGGGTACATAGAGGTCACGGACCTGGAGACGCCTGTCGGCACAGGGGTTCATGACTTCAACATATCGTACAGCGTGCCCGAGAGGGTCGGCGTGTTCGTGGGATGGGCCACCCTAGGGTTCATGGGCTCTAACGACTCCATCAGCATACCGTTCGAGATAAGGGTGTTCGACGTCGGGGAGCCCTCGATAGATGACCTGTACCCCGTGGGCGGCTCGGTGATACCCTCCACGGACCTGGAAGTGTCGTTCTATGTGAACGACCACACGGAATTCTACTCCGGGTGGGACTCGTCGGACTTCTACGTGGTCCTGGACGGCATTTGGGACATTCAGCCATACGCCTCAGTCGATGACGCCAACGTCACGATAGAGTGGATATACCCGTTGACGCAGGGAGACCACTACCTCGAGATATGGGCCCACGACATAGCCGGAAACTGGGTCCACGAGTACGCGGAGTTCTCCGTCAACTCCGTCATAGAGGAGTTCTGGGCCGAGTTCGCGGATCCTGAGACGGAGGTCGCGATACCCGACAGCACGACCTTGGCCCTGACCGAGGTCATCGTGAGGGGCTACACCGACCCGTACTCGGACGTGTCGATCACGACCGAGTCTGACTCGTACGACATCGCCGCAGATGTGGACGGGTACTTTGAGCAGAACACCGTCGCGCTGCAGGAAGGGCTGAACATCGTGACCATCGAATCCGTCAACGACGCGGGCGTCAGCGACTCAGTGGTCAAGATGATCGAATCGGACACGCACTGCGGGCTCTGGGTCCAGGACGTCGACTCCCCGACGGCGACAGACTCCGCCGAGGTGGCGGGTTGGACGGACGCCGACGCTGAGCTGACGGTCAACGGGATCTCTGTGGCCGTGATGCCGGACGGGTCGTTCTCAGACACCGTGGCGCTCGCCGAGGGGGACAACGTCATCGTCGTGGAGGCTACGGATGGCGTGGGCAACCAGGCGTACACCGAGTTCGCGGTCGTCCTGGACACGACCGCCCCAGCCATAGCGGTCACCTCGCCTCTGGACGGGGCGACGGTCGACGATGCGGCACTGACGGTCTCAGGCACTGTCGATGACCCGTCGGCAGAGGTCTGGGTCAACGGCGTGTCTGCGGAGGACGGCGCAGGCGGGTTCAGCGCGGTCATAGCCCTCTCCGGAGGGGAGAACACGGTCACGGTCGTCGCCGAGGACGGACTGTGCAACTCCGCGAGCGAGAGCATCACCGTGACCTACGAACCGCCCGCGTACGTGACGCCCGGGGAACTGCAGGACCTGCTGGAACGGCTGGACGGCATGAACGAGTCGCTCCTGCAGGAGATCGAGGATCTCCAGGACATGATAGACGCCCTGGAAGAGGAGGCACAGCAGGACTTGGACGATGTGAACGCGCGGGTCGACGACACCGATTCCTTCGCGGACATGTTGATGTACATGTCCATAGGGCTGTTCGTGGTCGCGATCGTCCTGCTCGCCGTCGTGTGGCTGATGCTGAACCGCAAGAAGGGCGATGGCAACCCCGGAGAGCCGGTCCCGCCCCCGGACGAATAGACGAGGCCGCGGGGCCCCCGAGAAGATGGCCCCGGGAACAGGCGTCTGGCAAAACCCCTTCCCAAATCCCAACCGCCTTTCATCCCGCGTCGAGAAGGATGGAGCCACTGGAGGGAATCGAACCCTCGACCTACGCCTTACCAAGGCGTCGCTATACCTCTAAGCCACAGTGGCGCTCTGACTAGGCCGGAAGTCATCTTGCCTTGCGTATTAAAAGGTTGTTGAGGGGTTCGACGCGCCAGCAGTCCCAGGTCAGGGGGCGTCGCATCATTTATTACCGTACCTGGACATCAGTCGGACATCATGAAGGAGGCGTTGAGCAGCTTCGATGTGATGGCCGTGGTCGCGGAGCTCCAGCCGCGGGTAGGCTGGCACCTCGACAAGGTGTACCATCCCCATTGGAACCACCTCATCCTGTCCATCAGAGGGGCGGGGGAGGGCAAGGAGTTCCTGCACTTCCATGTCGGCAAGTGGCTCTTCACATCGAAGAAGTCACGTGACATGCCCCAGCAGCCCTCAGATTTCGCGATGATGCTCAGGAAGAGGGTCACGAACGCCCGCATAGCGGGCGTGAGGCAGCAGGGGTTCGACAGGATAGTCGTCCTCACGCTCGAGAAGGAGGAGACCTTCGAGCTCGTCCTGGAACTCTTCGGGGACGGGAACGTCATACTGGTCAAGGACGGCGCAATCGTGCAGCCCCTGACGAGTCACACATGGAAGCACAGGGACGTCAAGGCGAAGAGAGAGTTCTCATTCCCACCACCGGTGCCTGACCCCAGTGTCATCGATGCGCCGGCACTCCTCGAGATACTCCGGTCCTCGGACGCGGACCTCGTGCGGACGGTCGCCACGAAGCTCAACCTGGGCGGGAGGTACAGCGAGGAGCTGTGCGCGAGGACAGGGATCGCGCCGGCCATCAAAGCCGCTGAGGTAGGAGAGGCCCAGGCAGAGGCTCTCCTGGAGGCGATCAGAGAATTGATGGCGGAGGCAGCGGCATCTGGCAAGGGGTATCTCGTGAGCAGGGGCGGAGCGCCCGAGGACGTGGTCCCGATCAGGATGAATGCATACCAAGGCCTCGACACGCAGGAGTTCGGCTCATTCTCAGAGGCGCTCGAGGAGTACATATCCCGCAAACCAGCGACCAAGAAGGATAAGCCCAAGGAAGATACGAAGGAGTTCGACAAGCTCAAGAGGCGGATCACGCAGCAGGAGGCCGCGGTCATCAAGCTGCAGGACGAGGCCAGGGAGGCGCAGGCGACCGGGGACGCGCTATTCGCCAGGTATTCCGAGACGGACAAGACCATCACGGACGCGCGCAAGAAGGTGGAAGGGCACGTGAGCCTGGAGGACACACCCGGGTTCGTCGGATACGATCCTAGGAGGGCTCTCCTGACCATCCGCGCTGAAGGTTCGACCATCATCCTCGATGTCAAGGGCACTGTTGAGTCGAACGCCCAGAGGTACTACGAGGAGTCGAAGAAGGCCAGGAGGAAACTCGAGGGAGTGCTGAAGGTCATCCATGAGACCCGGGACGACGTCGACGGCATGGCGCGCAAGGAGGCCGAGAAGCGGGAGAGGAAGGTCCTCAAGCCGTCCAAGAGATTCTGGTTCGAGCGGTACAGATGGTTCATCTCCAGCGAGGGAGTCGTCGTGGTCGGCGGCAAGGACGCAAAGAGCAACGACACCCTAGTGAAGAAGCATCTCGACGCAGGGGACAGGTATGCGCACGCGGACATGCACGGCGCGCCGAGCGTGGTCGTCAAGATGCGCGAGGGAGTGACCGACATAACACTTCACGAGGCTTGCGAGTTCGCGGTCGCCACATCGAAGGCCTGGAACGCCAAGATAGGCTCCGCGAGCGGGTACTGGGTGCTCCCGGAACAGGTGAGCAAGACGCCCCAGAGCGGGGAATTCCTGGCAAAGGGCGCGTTCGTCATCAGGGGCAAGAGGAACTACTCTGACAAGCTGAGCATCAAGCTGGCCGTCGGAGAGGTTGAGCACGAGGGGGCGCGCAAGGTCATGTGCGGGCCCGAGTCAGCGGTCAAGGCCCGGTCCAAGAAGTTCGTGGTCCTGAGGCCCGGAGGCAAGGACAAGGATTCGTTCGCGAAGCTCCTGGCCGATGAGCTGCAGGTCCCCATCGAGGAGGTGCAGAGCGTCATGCCTCCGGGTGACGTGGACGTCGTGGAGAAGGTCGGCCTTGAACTGAAAGGCCTCACTTGACGACAAGCGACCTGAGCGCCTTCAGCTCCTGCTTGTACCCCTTCTCACCCTCAGGGGTCTCGAGGACCATCGGGATGTCGTCCCAACGGTCGTCGTTCATGAAATGTCCGAAGCACTCGAGCCCGAGGAAGCCCTTCCCGATCTGCTCATGCCGGTCCAGATGCGACCCCTGCTTCCCCTTGGAATCGTTGATATGCATGGCCCTGACCATCTCGATACCCAGGACTTCGTCTAGCAAATCGAAGGTCTTCTCGTAACCGTCGCTCGACCGGACATCATAGCCCGCAACGTAACCGTGGCACGTGTCGAAGCATATCCCCACGTTCTTCTGGTCATCAAGCATGCCGATCACCTTCGCGAGCTGCTCGAAGGAGTGGCCAAGCACCGTGCCCTGGCCCGCGGTGTTCTCGAGGACGAAACGGACATCCCCGGAGCCGAACTCCTTCCTGACCCAGTTGAGCGAATCCGCGACCCGCTTCAATCCGGCCTGTTCCCCGGCCCCCATATGCGCGCCCGGGTGGAATATCAGGTTCCTGACGCCGAGGTGCTTGGCCCGCACGACCTCGTCAAGGAAGGCCTCCCGGGACCGCTTGAGCAACGCGTTGTCCGGGCTGCCCAGGTTTATCAGGTATGAGTCGTGGATCACGGTCTCGCTGATATCGTGCGCTCCCATGTTCGCCTTGTACTGTTCCGCGTCCTCGAGGTCCAGCGGCTTGGACGCCCACTGCATCTGGTTCTTCGAGAATATCTGCATGCAGTCGCATGTCACAGCACGCGCGCGCTCGGGCGCGTTCCTGACGCCGCCCGTGACCGATACATGGCCGCCAAGGAGCTTCATCTGCAGACCCGGGATGTAATCCTGCTCCGGCTAGATAATCAATCCTGGAGGTCCATCGTGAACAGGTAGCTGCCGTTCACGATAGATGACCGAGGGGTCACGCCGGCCTTGTGCATGAGCGCTATCATGGCGACGTTGTCCCTGAGCACCTCGGCCGTCAGGCCGCGTATGCGCTTCGCCCTCGCGATCTTGACCAGCTCCTTCATCAGGTAGGTGCCTATCCCACGGCCCTGCCAGTCGTCAGCCACGAGGAACGCGATCTCGGCCCTCTTCGTCGACGGGTTCATGTGGTAGCTCCCGACACCGACCATCTTCTGCTTCGGGCGCTTCCCGTGCAGGACCACGAGCGACATCTCGTCCTCGTAATCGATGACACAGAACTCCTGGAGCCTCCTGTGCGGCATCGACTTGAGCATGCTGAAGAACCGGTTGATGATCGTCTGGTCGCTCAGGTCGTAGAACATGTCACTGAGCATCTCCTCGTCCGTCGGCTCGATCGGCCTGACCAGGAGCTTCGTCCCGTCCTTCTCCACCATCGTGGTTTCGAACTCCTCTGGATACACCGTGGTCTCTGGAGTAGGCTTCTGGTCGGCATACACGTAGTTGAGCTTCTTGGCACCCTTGAGGAGCTCCGCCCGGAACTTGGGATGAGCTATGTTGATGAGGGCCATGGCCCTCTCGCGTATGTTCTTGCCGTGCAGGTAGGCCGCGCCATACTCCGTCACGACGTAGTGCACATCGCCCCTGGTCGTGACCACGCCAGCCCCTTCCTGCAACCTGACCGATATCCGGGATATGGCGTCATCCTTGGCAGTCGCGGGCATCGCGATGATGGGTTTGCCACCCTTCGACCTCGCCGAACCCCTGACGAAATCCACCTGCCCGCCTATGCCAGAGTAGAACATGGACCCCAGGGAGTCTGCGCACACCTGTCCCGTCAGGTCCACCTCGATGGCCGAGTTGATGGCGACCATCTTGTCGTTCTGTGCCACTATGAATGGGTCGTTGGTGTACTCAGTCGGATGGAACTCTATCGCGGGGTTGTCATCGACGAACTCATACAACTCCTTGCTTCCCATGCAGAACGAGGCGACCGTCTTGCCCTGGTGTATGCTCTTCTTCGAGTTGTTGATGATACCCTTCTGGGCGAGCTCCATCAACCCGTCTGAGAACATCTCGGTGTGGACTCCCAGGTCCTTCTTGTCCGTGAGGTTGTAAAGGACGGAGTCCGGTATCGTGCCTATGCCCATCTGCATCGTCGAGCCGTCCTCGATGAGGTCCGCGATGTTCTTGCCGATCCTCCTCGCGACATCATCCGCACGGTCCCTCTTCGCGCACAGGAGCGGCTCGTTGACAGGGACCGCGATATCGATGTCGTCCATGTTGATGAAGCAGTCCCCCAGGGCCCTTGGCATCTGCGGGTTTATCTCCGCGATCACCTTGACAGCGGACTCTGACGCCGACTTGACCACGTCCGTCGATACACCATAGCTGCAGAACCCATGTCTGTCCGGCAACGAGACCTGAATGAGCGCGACGTCAATCGGTGCCTGGCCCGTTCTGAACAGAGCCGGTATCTCGGAGAGGAAGACAGGCGTGTAATCTGCCCTGCCTTCTGCGACGGCCTTCCTTGTGTTCGCGCCTATGAAGAAGGCGTTGTGTCTGAACTGGTCGGTGAACTTCTCTTCTGTGTACGGCGCCACACCCAGGGTCATGATGTGCATGATCCTCGTGTCGGCGAGCCTGCCAGCGGATTCTATCAGGGACTTGACGAGCGTCTGGGGCTCGGCTGCGCCCGAGCCGATGAACACCTTGTCCCCTCGCCTGATGGTCGAGACCGCCTGAGAAGGCGTCTTGATCTTCTCTTTGTACCTCTGCAGCCAATCTGGCATCGCATAGGGTTTGTCGACGAATGCAGCCTCGGCACTCTTTCCGGCTTTGGGGCTAGCGTCCTTCTCGGCCATCTGGTTCAGCCCAAAAATCGCTTACAGAATAATAACGCTTGTGTACGTACAGGAGTTGCCTTGACCATATCTGGACATGTTGCACCGTCC
>DUKU01000080.1:0-239 GCA_013329135.1 Thermoplasmata archaeon | reverse complement strand
AACGTCAGAGAGATTGAACGATGTCCATCATTGTCTGCAATTCCTTGCCAATCCGGACAATCGCCAGAGTCTTGTCCCTCACATCCACCCCGGGGTGCTTCTCCATGAACCTGTCCAGGACCTCTGCGGGGAATATCTGGTGCAGCTCCCTGATGAACGTGTCTCTCTCGCGAGCTACGGACTCGAATACGGGCCTGAACAACGGGGCGATCTCGATCTCGCCATCGACCCATGCATCG
>DUKU01000035.1 GCA_013329135.1 Thermoplasmata archaeon | reverse complement strand
ATATACCCGGACGCACGCAGGCTCATAGACATCGGCGTCCCGGTCGCCCTCGGCACCGATATGAACCCGAACTGCTGGAACGAATCGATGCAGTTCACGATGAGCCTCGCATGCTACAAGATGAGGATGACCCCGGCTGAGGCCGTGACGGCAGCGACCGTGAACGCCGCGGCCGCGATCGGTCTCGAGAAGAGGATAGGCACGCTGGAGCGCGGCAAGAGGGCCGATATCGTCATAATGGATGTCGCCTCGCACGTGATGATGCCATGCAGGTTCGGCACGAACCTGTGCACGCACGTGATGAAGGATGGCAAGGTTGTCTGGACCAGGGGACCTGCGCCGAGGTCCTAGATCCTCAGGATGATTATGCCCACCACGACCGTGGCGATGCCAATCCATTCCTTGACGCTCATCTGTTCTCGGAGTATCAGGAACACCAGCATGGTCGTGAATACTGCATTGGAGGTCGCAACCGCAGCCGTCGCGCCTGTGCTCATGTCGGAGTGCGACATCGCGTAGACGAACGATAGTATCCCGATACCGAGACATGCGCCCGCCGCGAGCGGATAGACAATGTTGGTGCCGATCGGCTGAATGCTGTTAGTGAGCCAGAGATATGCTAGGAACGCGGCGCCGAGCCCACCCATGGTGACCCACATGATGGCGGTGAACATGTTGGGGTCCATCTTCAGGTTCTTCTCGCCATAGCCGATCAAGAAGTTGGTCGTGCCCCACAGTATGAACGTCCCGATAGCGAACATCAATGCCAATGACGCCAAGGTCTTCCGCTCCACGGGAACCGTCCAGCATCCGTTCCATATAAATACGTTTCCCGGAAAGGCCTGGCACGTCGTCGCTGGCCATCCCGCACCTCCTAGGTATTTATTTATCCACGCAGGAAGATGCTCGCGGACGTCGGCCACGGGCAGGTCGCTCATGGTGCCGACAGGTCGGGCGCGCGATGGTTTCGGTGTGCATGCTTACCGAGCTGGAGTCCTACAAGGGCATCATACCATACAAGAACCCTGGCGGTATGGGCACGAACGCCCCCATGGTCGCGAAGGAGCTGGAGAAGCTCGGTTGCAGGGTGGTCTTCAACAAGCCAGAGGAAGATTACGACGTCCTACATGTGCACAGCCCTCTGCCGAACTCCTTCGCGTGGGCCATCAGGAGGCACATGTCCGGGAAGCCGCTCGTGGTCCACGGGCGTCACCTGCCTGAGCTGATCAAGGGCGGGTTCAAGGGAGGCTCGCTGTTCTATCCGTTCGTGCGCTGTTACTCGGTGTACTTCTACAACCTGGGAGATGTCGTCCTGGGCGCCACGCCTTATGTGGCCAAGTCCCTGGCCAGGGACGGCGTGAAGGGCCCGTTCAAGGTCATCCCGAACGGCATCAACAGGGAGGTCTTCGTCAGGGACGAGAAGCGGGGCGCGGAGTTCAGAGAGCGTTTGGGCGTGCGTCCCGGCGAGAAACTGGTGGTCAGCGTCGGTCTCAGGATACCTCGCAAGGGCGTGGACACTTTCATCAACATCTCGTCGATACTGTCGAAGACGGAAGGATTTCAGGTTCGTATGGGTAGGGGAGAGCGAGCCGCTCCTGGAGGATGCGCTCGACAACCTCGACAAAGGCAATGTCCTCTTCCCGGGGCACGTGCCGTTCCAGGACATCGTGGGCGTATATTCGGCGGCAGACGTGTTCGTCTTCCCGACGAGGGCCGAGAGCTACGGGAACGTCATGTTGGAGGCCGCGAGCTGCGGCTGCCCGCTCCTGATCAGGGACATACCAGTGTACGAAGAGTGGGTCGAGGACTGCAGGCACTGCCTGAAGGCCAGGACCGACGCCGAGTTCGCCGAGAAGCTCGAGATGCTGTTGGACGATGAGCCGCTCCGCAGGCGCATGGTCGAGGGGGCCCGCGGCCTGGCTGAGGAGCACGACATCAAGAAGACTGCCGTGATGCTCAAGGAGCTGTACGAGGGCCTCGCCCAGGGGAGGGTGTAGCCTGCTCGGCGAGGACATCATCTCAATGTTCTCCTCGCTGGGCGACGCGGGGATGTTGCTCGCGCTCGTGGCGATCATACTCATCGACGGCACGGGCTTCCCTACACTGCCTGAGGTATGGATGGTGTTCATCTTCGGGGCCAATGCCGACTCGTTCACGTGGGGCGTGCTGGTCGTTCTGGTCTCCAGCCTGGCGAGCCTCGGAGGAAATTTCATCCTCTACTCGTTGGTGAAGGCTGCCAGGTTGCCGAACTGGATCAGCAAGCGCATGAAGCAGTACACGGAGTTCCTCATCGTCAAGGACGAACGCCTCCTGCTCCTGAACAGGGTCGCACCAGTGGTTCCATACACCGGCGCGTTCATCGCGGTCTGCGACTGGGACCTCAGGAAGTGCGCGCTGTATCTCGTCATAGGCGCGCTAGCGAAATCATCCGTGGTCGTCATCCTCTCCTGGCTCAGCTACGACAACATGAGGGCGGAGGTCGCGCCCTGGGTCGCCCTCGGAGCTGTGGCGGTGGTCATTGTCACTAGCATAGTAGCATCATTAATCTACAAGAGACGGCTTCGCGTCAGGGGGGAGCTCCCACGATCTCAGTGATCATCCCGACATACAACGAGAGGGACAACCTCGAAGAGCTGATACGCAGGACGAGCGCTGCGTGCTCGGCTACCAGGATGAGCTACGAGATCGTCATCGTGGACGACAACAGCCCAGATGGCACGGGCGCTCTCGCGGAGGAGATGGGGAAGAGCTTCAACGTCAAGGTGGTCCACAGGGCGGGGAAGCTGGGCCTCTCGACCGCCGTCACGGACGGATTCAAGGCCTCTTCAGGTTCCGTATTCGTGGTCATGGACGCCGACCTGAGCCACCCGCCGGAGAAGATATCCGAGATGGTCGA
>DUKU01000180.1 GCA_013329135.1 Thermoplasmata archaeon | reverse complement strand
TCCCCTTGGCCTCAAGTTCTCGGTCGGTCACCGAGTCCGCCTCAGGACACATCTCGTCTACCACGACCTCGCCCTCAACGGATATGTTCACTGGATAAATGACGCAGCCCAAGGGCCTGCGCTCGTACTCACTACACCGCCTCCTCTCGCGGTCGTAGAAGACGCAGAAGTCCCCGTCGTTCCGCAGTCTCCTCACATCATCGGCTCCAAGACGAGAGAAATCCTCCCTCCGGTGGCCCGCACGCTCGAGTCGTGCGATGTCTGCCTCGCACAGCTCCATCTCCGTCTCACGGCAACACTTCTCGCAATGGGTGCAGCGCATCATGACTGCGAGGCCGCCAGGCTAGTTAAAGATTGGGGCGCGGCGTGTTGCGTCTGACAAGTTCGTCTGACACACGGAAAAACACATATCGGGGGACCGCTTGCGGTCCCCCAAGGTGATGAGGCCCACCTGAACCGCCCACCCGAGGCTGATGGCTTCTACCTATGATCGGGAGCAATGCGCCGGAGCTACCCGATATGCCCGGCCGAGGATGTGAGGTTCATGGACACAGACCAGTTGTGGCTAGTGCTGTTGGTAGCTGTAGGCGGGTCCGTGGGAAGCGTCTCCCGGTACCTGCTCTCAGGGGTCTTCACGACATCCGATTTTCCATGGGGCACATTCTTCGTGAACGCCACGGGAAGCTTCCTAATCGCTTTCCTGTACTTTTGGAACCTCCAGACCGGATTCGCGTCCCAGGAGTTCAGGGTGGCCGTGTTCGTCGGGGTCTTCGGAGGGTACACGACCACGTCCGCGTTCAGCCTCGAGACCGTCTCGATGCTATCGGAATCGCAATGGGGCTGGGCCGCCGCAAACATCTTCCTCAACGGAGGCATATGCGTGGTAGCGGCCGTGCTCGGACGAATGGCCGCTTTGCTGATGGAGGCGGTCTAGGGTGGAGCTTGAAGAGAAGGCAATGCGATTGAAGGTGTACCTTGGTGAATCCGACCATCACAACGGTGTGCCGGCGTACAAGGCTGTGGTCCACCATCTGAGACAGAGCGGGATCTGGGGAGCCACGGTTACGCGTGGCGTGTACGGGTACGGCAAGAAAAGCAGGCTGCACGCGGCTTCTCCTCTCCGGCTTAGCGAGGACATGCCCGTAGTCGTCGAGGCAGTGGACTCGGAGAAGAAGATACTCGAAGTCGTTCCCGCCATCAGCGACATGGTCAAAGGGGGCCTTGTCACCGTCGACGAAGTCAAGGTCCTCAGGCATATCGGATGAAGCGACATCCTGACTCACCGGAAGCAGGCGACTGCTACACGGCCCTGTACCGTAGCACCGGGACATGTATCTCGAACACGGTCGACCTGCCGGGAATCCCCACCTCGCGCACCGAGATGCCGCTGGATTCCAGGAGCTCCCTCGCAAGGCACAGGCTCCGGCCACATACGCATGGTCCTGCCTGGTCAAACAGCGACTCCTTGGCCCCTTCCGGCACTCCTGACCCATCCGCCGAGATAGTGACCGTCAAACCGAAATCTGACCTCCTCGCCTTGACATTGATAAGGGCACCAGACCGACTCCGCTCCGCCACTCCTGAGACGAGGGCCGCGAACGCCTTGTCGGCGGCTGAGCTCGCGAATATCTTGTGCGAGCCAAGGTCCATTGTGACCCTCCTTGAGCCGTTGACGGCTCGGTCGATCGCGCTTTGAAGGATTCCCTCAAGCGACTGCCATTCGGTCGGGGCCTCCATGCACGATCTGAACATCCTGAGCGCTTCTAGCCGCTCCGACAGCTCCTCACACTTGGAGTCTGCCGAGCGTATGTGGGCAGCTGTATCGTCATCCCTGCAAGTGCCAAGAGCGAGCTCGTTGAAGAACGACACGGCGGATAGTCTGTCCCTGAAATCATTCAGGACCATCTCATCGAGCATCGTCAGGCACAACCTGGCGCGCTTGAGTTCCCTCGCCTCGAGTGCTCCGATCTCCGACAGGACGGATCGGCTGAACAGGTCCTTCGCCATATGCTCCAGGACATCTGGGGTGACCACGCCTGACGCGTACGAGATGAGTGTCTCTGGCGGGAGGTAGTAAGGGTTGCCGCACACAGTCCCCCGCACGATGACCCTGGGATGCGCCATCATGGCCTTGACGAGGGTCGCGGTGTCCAAATCCTTCTCCGGGTACTGACACAGGAGGTCAGCGGATGAACGGGGATACATGAAATTGATCATGGCCTCGTACTCAATGATGTCAGAAACGCCAGGCACGTCCCTGGAAGCCCAGGACATCTCGCCGGTAGCCGTGAGCCCGGAACAACCATCCTTGAGCGCCTGGTCCCGCTCGTCCGAGAGGAATTCGAGCATGCGCTCCTTGTCGAACCTGCCGCCTCTTAGATAGACCTCGTCAGAGGTGTAGAAACTCACGCGGGCCTCAAGGATCTCCTCGTTCAAGGGCGCGGCGTCCATCAGCCGCTCGAACAGGTCCGCCTTTTCGAGACGGTCAGAGATGTACAGGCACCTGTCGTTCTTCCTGAGCCCTTCGAGCATGTGAGGAACGACTGCGGCGAACTGATCTGACTCGCCCTTGAATATGCTGCACGTGTGTCTTCGGGGGCCTTCAACCGAGGCACTCGC
>DUKU01000031.1:3390-3663 GCA_013329135.1 Thermoplasmata archaeon | reverse complement strand
GCCCAGAACATGGGGCTCGAGCACGGGACATCCTCGGTCGCGTCCGTGATCCAGTCGTCGGGGCCGGTCATGACGCTCCTGTTCGCGGTGATCATCCTCAAGGAGCGGATCACGACCTTGAAGGGCCTCGGCACCCTCGTGGCCATGACGGGCACCGTGATGCTCGTCTTGAGCGGAGGCATCTCCCTGGGGGACGATGGGTTCGTGTCGAACGCGCTCATACTCGTCTCCGCCACCTCGTACGGCCTCGCGTGGGTCTCCGCGAAACACATG
>DUKU01000031.1:0-3194 GCA_013329135.1 Thermoplasmata archaeon | reverse complement strand
ATGCTCGCCATGAGCATCCCGTTCGAGCAGGAGCCCATCGCGGTCTTCGACCTCATGTCGGTGACGAACCTGCTCGTCCTAGGGGTGTTCTGCGCAGGGCTCTCGTCCGTCCTGTACCTCGGCTCCCTCGAGCACGAGGAGGTGTCCAGGATGGCGTTCTTCATCTACCTCATGCCCGTCTTCGCCTCGGTGTTCGCCTGGGTCATCAAGGGAGAGGGCGTCGAGGCGTGGACCGCGGTCTGCGCCGGCGTGATAGCGTCGGGCATAGCCATCGCGACCAGGCGCGGCGGCTAGCGTTCCAGCACGGGATCGTTCGGGGTGTGCTTGGGTCGTTCGACGGAGTCGATCTCGCCCGCCATGACGGCCTTGTTGTAGTAGTGCCTGAAGAACATCGGCGCGAGCATCGTGGATATGAAGGCCATGAGGACGAGGACTGAGAACAGGTCCCTCTCTATGACGCCGGTCTCGTAAGCCAGCTGCGCGAAGACCAGCTCCATGGCGCCCTTGCCCATCATCATGGTGCCTATGGCGAGCGACTCGTTCTTGCCGACACCCGACAGGCGGACCGGGAGGTACGACCCGAGGACCTTGCCGAACAGCGCGACGCCCGTCAGGGCCGCCAGGATGCCGATGGAGCCCCAGATGTCCCCGAAGTCGACCGAGAACCCTATCAGGACGAAGAATATCGGCGCGAGGAAACCGAGAGTGATGCCTGAGAGGATGCCCTCGACCCTCGTCCAGGTCCTGAGTCCCTTGCCCGTCTCCCTCAGGAGCATGCCGGCGACGAACGCGCCGATGAACGATGGAAGCCCCATCTGCTCCGCGAGGACGGCGAAGGCGATGGCTATCGTCACGGCGACCGCGAACGCCGCCTCGCCCGTCTGCATCCTGGCCAGGAGCTTGTACACCCTCGGGACGACATACTGGCCGACCAGGAACGTGAGGGCGAAGAACAGGGCGAAGCCGAACGCGACGAGGGCGGCCTCCTCGAGGCCGGAGTATCTGTCGTCGCCTCCCAGGATGATGCCCATCGCGAACAGGAGGCCGAGGTCCGTGAGCAAGGACGCGCTCACAATGACCCCGCCCGTCTTCGTATGGAGGACCCCGAGGTCCTTCAGTATGCGGATGGTGACCGGGAGGGCCGTCACCGCAACGGCCAATGCTGCGAACACCATGGTGGTCCCGTTCAGGCCGAAGGCGTGAGCGACAGCGAGTCCGAAACAGAAAGGCACGACGACTCCCACGGTCGCGAGAGCGATGCCCTGCCGCAGGTGGGAGAACATGTTCTGCGACGAGAACTCCATGCCGACATAGAGCATGAAGAACATGATGCCGAGGTCCGCGAGGTCCGATATGAACGCGGACGTGTACATACCGTCCAGCCAGGGAATGACCGCGCCAAGGACGAACGGGCCGATGAGTATCCCGGCGAGGAGCTCTCCGAGGATGGGAGGCTCGTTGATACGCGAGACAGCCTCCCCGAGCATCCTGGCTATGGCGATTATGAGCAGGACGTACACGAGGATGGAGAGTTCCATAAGCCTACCTGTGCCTCGAAACGGTAGAGCATCCAGATATTGATTAACGTTGGCAAGGCGGGCTCGACCTCGGCCCGGACCGACCGAGGAAAAGGTATATACGCGCGACAAGTTACGCTCGACGGTGGTATTCTCTTGCCATCATGGCAGCACATCACCTACTCGGACGAAGTAACCCCTGAGATGTATGGGAAAGAGGTCACTGTCGGCGGCTGGGCCCAGGAAGTGAGGAACCTAGGCGGCATCTCGTTCCTCCAGCTCAGAGACTCGCACGGCGTGGTCCAGGTCACATTGCTGAAGAAGAGGAACAAGGAGCTGTTCGACCTCGTCGCCTCGATCCCGAGGGAGTCCGTCCTGCGGGTCACGGGAGAGGCGAAGCAGAGCAAGGAGGCCAGGGCGGGATATGAGATCCTGCCGTCCAAGATCGACATCTTGAGCAAGGCCGAGACACCCCTCCCGCTCGGAGTCGTGGACAAGGTCGGCGCAGACCTCGACACGAGGCTCAACAACCGATTCATGGACCTAAGGAAGGACGAGGTCAAGGCGGCATTCAGGATCAAGTCCGTCACACTCCAGGGAATAAGGCAGTTCCTCTCGTCGCAGGGATTCACGGAGGTCAGCACGCCCAAGATAGTCGCCGCGGGCGCCGAGGGCGGGGCGACGCTCTTCCAGGTCAAATACTTCGACAGGAACGCCTATCTGGCCCAGAGCCCGCAGCTGTACAAGCAGAACCTGATGGCGACCGGGCTGGACAGGATATTCGAGATAGCCCCCGCGTTCAGGGCGGAGGCCTCCGACACGATCAGGCACATCGCGGAGTTCACGTCCCTCGACGTCGAGCTCGCGTTCATCGAATCCTCGGACGACGTCATGGAAGTCGCCGAGGGGATCGTCATCAACAGCCTCAGGCACGTGCGCGAGCACGCGAAGCCCGAGCTCAAGGCGTTGGGAGTGGAAATCGGGGAGCCGCTCACTCCGTTCCCGCGCGTCAAGTACGCGGACGCGGTCGAGATGGTGCGGTCAAGGGGCATGAAACTGGAGCCCGGCGAGGACCTCGGGACCGAGGGCGAGAAGCTGCTCGGAGACGTGATGATGGAGGAGAAGAAGGCCGACCTTTATTTCATCACAGAGTTCCCAACAGCTCTCAAGAGAAGCACTTTCTACGCCAAGAGGCGGGACGACGACCCTGAGCTCACGGGATACTTCGACCTCGACTACAGGGGGCAGGAGATCGTCTCCGGAGGACAGCGGGAGCACAGGTACGACGTGCTCACGGAACAGATGAGGGAGAACAACCTCAGCCTCGAGTCGTTCGAATTCTACCTCAAGGCCTTCAGGTACGGCATGCCCCCGCACGGGGGCTTCGGGTTCGGGGTCGAGAGGTATGTGCAGAAGATGCTCAACCTGCCGAACATCAGGGAGGCGGTGCTATACCCAAGGGACAGGTCAAGGCTGACGCCGTGAAGCCGCCGAAGAAGATGCTGATCGAGCTGCCGACGGCCGACGAGATAGACGACCTGGCAGTATCCACACCGAAGCTGAGCGTGCGCAAGTTCGAGTACGACAGGAGGGGCGTAGCGGCAGACCTGGACTACACACCCTGCAAAGGCCAGATCATGCTTGTTGTCAGGGGAGAGAAGGGCACTGTCCTGGTCA
>DUKU01000205.1:4941-5135 GCA_013329135.1 Thermoplasmata archaeon | reverse complement strand
AAGTGGATCGGCACCAGACTCGACGCCTCTGACATGTCGAAGTGCCTCATGAGGATGGGGCATGGAGCAACGGTGACTGACAACGGCATCCGCGTCCTGGTCCCGGCATATCGGGCGGATGTCCTGCACTCGGTCGACCTCGCCGAGGATGTCGCCGTCGGATACGGGTACGAGAGGTTCGGTCAGACGCTGCC
>DUKU01000205.1:4104-4579 GCA_013329135.1 Thermoplasmata archaeon | reverse complement strand
GATATTCGAGGCCGGGGAGGTCGTCCGGGGCACAAGGAACAGGGCGTTCCTGTCCGGTGTGTCGATACACCCCCGGGCGAGCTTCACGGAGGCGAAGTCGGATGTCCAGTCAGTCATGCAGGCGTTGGGCCTCCAGTGCGACGTCTCCGGCATCGAGCACGGAGCGTTCATTCCGGGAAGATGCGCTCAGGTGCTCTGCTCAGGGACGCCCGTCGGCATTCTCGGGGAGGTGTCGCCCGTTACTTTGACCGCCTTCGGGCTCGGCTATCCCGCCGCCGCTTTCGAGCTGGACCTCGAGACGTTGCTCGGGCTCCGCTCAGGATAGGACGCCCGGGTCGAAACACTCTTATGAGGGCAAGGGCTCATACGAACACATATCCGGACATGCTGAGGTAGCCAAGCTCGGATCACGGCGCCAGCCTTGAGAGCTGGTGGTACTACGTACCCCGGGAGTTCGAATCTCCCCCTCAGCGCC
>DUKU01000205.1:0-3898 GCA_013329135.1 Thermoplasmata archaeon | reverse complement strand
TCACCCCTTTGATTTCCGTGCTCATTGTTGACGACGAACCTCAGCTCCTCGAACTGACGAAGTTCTTTCTGGAGAAGACAGGCGACATATGCGTGGACCCCGCTAAGTCAGCAGACGAAGCTTCGCGTATGATGGATGAGGGCGCATACGACGCGATCGTCTGCGATTACCAGATGCCCGGCATGGACGGCCTGGAGTTCCTGAAAGCCCTCAGGAACCAGAAGAACGACATACCGTTCGTCCTGTTCACGGGCAAAGGGCGAGAGGACGTCGCGATCCAGGCGCTGAACTCTGGCGCCGACTTCTATCTTCAGAAAGGCGGAGACCCGAACTCGCAGTTCGCAGAGTTGGCCAACATGCTGCGGTCCGCCGTTACAGCGAGGCGAGCGGAGAGCGACCTTGCACGAAAGGAGGAGCTGTTCAGGCTCTTGGCAGAGAACTCGAAGGACCTCGTCTACAGGTACGCCATCCTCCCAGCGCGGCGTTTCGAATACGTGTCGCCGTCGGCGACCAAGATCATCGGATACACGCCCGAGGAACATTACGCCAATCCAGCGCTCGGCATGGAGCTCGTGCATCCTGCCGACAGGCCTCTGTTTGAAGCCATGATGCGGAGCGACTACGATTTCTCACGGCCGGCTATAGTTCGTTGGAGGACGAAGGACGGCAGGACGATCTGGACAGAACAGAGGCTGGTTCCCACGAGGGACGAGACGGGCAGGGTCACGGCCGTCGAGGGCACGGCCATCGACATCACTGAGCGTGTCAAGGCAGAGGAGGAGCTGAAGCGGTCCGAGGCGGAGTACAGGAAACTCGTCATGACCACTCCTTGCATCATATGTTCTGTGGATCCAGACGGGAACACCACCTTCGTCAACGACTACGTCCGCGAGATAGCGGGGTACGACGCGGAGGAACTGCTGGGACGGAATTGGTGGGACACATTCTACCCCGGCCACCTGAGGGCACAGGCCGATGCGCTTGCGGACGAGTTCGCCAGGGGCGACATCTCCGGGTATGAGATGACCTTGATGGACAAGGACGGCGGTCTCAAGACCCTCCTCTGGAACTCATTCAACTCGTGGGCCGAGGACGGAGAAACCCTCGTCATGGTCAACGTCGTCGGGGTGGATGTCACCGCTCGGAAGTCGGCTGAGAACGCGCTCAGAGAGAGCGGCGCCTTCAACAGGGCGGTCCTGGACTCGCTCGATGCCAACATCGCCGTCCTGGATGGCGCGGGGAAGATCATCGCGGTCAACAAGAGCTGGCTCGTGTTCGCCGGTCTGAACGATGCCGACCTTTCCAGGGTCGGAATAGGCTCTAACTACCTGACTGCCTGCGACCGCGCAGCCGGTGAGGGGGATGCAATATCTCGACAAGTGTGTGATGCCGTCAGGTCTGTTCTGAAGGGTGAGAGCACATCGTTCTCCATAGAGTACCCGTGCGACTCGCCGACCAAGAAGAGATGGTTCATGCTGCAGGTCTCCCCCCTCCCCAAGCGGAGAGGCGGCGCGGTCGTGTCTCATATAGACATCACCGCGAGGAAGACGATGGAGGAGGCGCTGAGGGCAAGCGAGGCGCACTATAGATCCATCTTCGAGACTACTGGGAGCGCCATGGTGATCATAGACGAGCAATCCACGATCGCGTTCGTCAACTCGGAGTTCGAGAAGCTCTCAGGATATGCCAAGGCCGAGGTCCAGGGCAAGATGAAGTGGAACTCCTTCGTGGAGAAGGACGACCTCAAGAGGCTGGAGGAATACCACCTCGCCCGTATGAACGACCCTAAGACCGCACCGAGGAGCTACCAGTTCCGGGCTAGGGATAGGTTCGGCTCGGAGAAGGCTCTGCTCGCTAACGCGGCCGTGGTCCCCGGCACCAAGCGCACGATAGTGTCCATCGTCGACGAGACCGAACGGAGATACTACGAGGACGCCATCCAGCAGGTCGGCAAGAAGATGGACCTCCTAGCCAGGATCACGAGGCACGACATCCTGAACCAGCTCGCGGTCTTGTACGGCTATCTTGAGCTCGCTGAGGAACGGAGCACGGACAAGGACATCTTCCCTCTCCTCCTCAAGGCCCGCACGGCAAGCGAGTCAATCAAGAGGCACCTCGAGTTCGCAAGGGACTACCAGAACATGGGCACGAAGCGCCCCCAGTGGGTCGATGTTCAAGCAGCCTGCAGGCGGGCTGCGACGAACATGGAACTCAAGGGATTCAAGATCGCCGCGCAGATGGGCGGGGTCGAGGTCTTCTCGGACCCGATGCTTGAGAAGGTATTCTACAACCTGATAGACAACTCCATCAAGCACGGCATGAAGACATCCCGGGTCTCGTTCCGTTTCTCCGTGGGCGCGGATGGCATGCGGCTGATCTACGAGGACGACGGCGTCGGGATCCCCGATGATGACAAGGAGGCCATCTTCGACAGGAGCACCGGCGACCGAGAGGGAAGGAGAGGATACGGGCTCTACCTCGCGAGGGAGATACTCGGCATCACGGGTATCACCCTCTCGGAGACGGGCAAACAGGGGGAGGGCGCAAGGTTCGAGATGCTCGTGCCTAGGGGCAAGTACAGGACGAAGGATGAAGCAGGGCCTAGGAAACGCGGGAAGAAGACAAAGAAGACTTGAAGCGGCCGGACCTATACTGACCCACTCCCGCTCGCCGGACATGCCTTATAAGGAGTATCGAAACCTTCTTTATGCACTGACCTAATAGATTCCGTCCTGTGTTCGGGCTTGCGAACTGGCCTGCGGATACCGCGTCTGACAGAAGGAATAGGGGGGAGTGGACGCCGGGAGCGGGCAGCTGCCGTACGACGACATCTGATTTCCGCCTTGACCTGGGTCCCGACGAGTGTTGGAGAGTCTTCTGCTTGCGGATGAGCGGGTCTGAGCGCGGGCGGCCGTGGCCGACACCCTGGACACGAAGGAGACTACGGGGGAGACCGTAGCAGCGGTGGATGTCCGGCCACGCCATCGAAGGCGTTCCCCCGGCGCCCCGCGAGCCCTTTTTCTCAGAACCCACTGAGCAACCAGCAGCACGCCTGTCATCACTCTGGACGCGGCGTCCTCTGGCCGATGTTCAGCAGGTAGATGCCCGCAAAAGCCACAAGACCGCCCAGGAGCGTCAAGGGCAGGCTTCGTGGGAGTATCATCTCCGCGTCCGGCACTATATTGACAACAAGCAGCTGGATTCCCACGGTCATTATCCCGTTCAGGGCGAAAAGGACGGACGTCAGGCTCGCGCCTATCTTCGGGATGCCTGCGTAATATGCAAGCATGCCGAGGGCGGGGAAACATCCGAGCCCGACGAGCACGAGGAACTCCCCAGCCCCAGGCCATGAGACAAAGCCGAACGGGATGCCTATAGCCAGAAGTAGGGCGCCCGACACCAGCAGTTCCAGACCAGACACCGGAGTCAGCTTATGGGATTTCAGCAGCATGGCGGTCATCACGACAGAGACCGCCAACAAGAACGAGCTCGCGATGGCCTCGATCTCGCCTGGGCCGATCGAGAGTGAGAGCGTGTCGGCATTGGCGAGAACGAGGAAAACGCCGAGCAGAACGAAGGCACTGCCCGCAGCCTCCACCCTTGTCAGTCTCTCGGAGAGGAACAGCGCGGAAAGCAGCACGATGAACAGAACCTCGGATGACCCACCGCCGAGTATCGCTTCCTTGCTCGCGCCGATCCGCCCAACGGCGTCGAACCACATGAAGACCCCAAGGCCCATGAAAGTGCATGTTGCGAGCATGAACACCCATCCCCTCCTTCCCAGACCAATGACCACGGTCCGAGTCGCCGACGGCATGGAGGTGATGAGTATGAGTCCGCCCACCATCGAAGGCACGACCGCGACGACATATGAGCTGATGTGGAATGTGTTCAAGGC
>DUKU01000148.1:3891-4097 GCA_013329135.1 Thermoplasmata archaeon | reverse complement strand
CGCGAAGTGTCCACGCGCGATGCGCGCCCTCTCTCAGTGTGGACGTACATGGAGACCGCGCTCGTGGCAGCCATCGCCGCCCCGAAAGCCTTGTGCTCGTCCTGAGTCAGGGACAGGCCTGGGAGATACGGTATCCTGTTACCTGCTATCCTGCCCACGACGTAGCCTGCGAGCGGAACAAGGCCTGGCGGGATCCCCTCGATGTC
>DUKU01000148.1:0-3687 GCA_013329135.1 Thermoplasmata archaeon | reverse complement strand
GCAGCCGAGAGTGCGGACGGGCCGCCTTCTCTGTTCGTCAGCGCGCCGAGGACCGAATTCGCAAAGACCGTCGCCGAGGATTCCGCCCACGCGATGTGTTGTCCCGTCCTCGGCCTGTTCCCAGACAGATAGGGGGTACACGTGTACAGGGGTTCGAGCTTCATGGACGCATATGCGGACACGATCCTGGCCTGCTTCGCTCTGAAATCCCTCTCGATGCCCATGGACCGCCAGCGCTTCATGTCCAGCCCAAGTGGGTTGACTGAGGCTCGGACGGTGGCCTTCGCCTCCTTGGAGAAATCCTCTAGAAACTTGATCCCGGCATCGCCGATGGTCTTGAAGGACGCGCCCGATACCTGCGCGGAAGTGATGGGTATCAGCCTCCTGGCGCCGTAGATATCACCGATTGCCACAAGGAGCTCCATGGCCTTCTGACGTCCAGGGCCCTCTTCGCCCGCGAGAGTGCGTTCCTCCTTCGATGTGAGATGCATCGCCCTGAAAAAGACCGACTGGTATAATAGCATGATGGGGCGGGAGGCGGGCCTGTCGGGAATTTCGGACCGCATGCAAGCGGTCTTTCGAACCCGAGTTCGAGGCTCTCCCCGCGCGATTGGGCGCACCGGAGGCCCCAGTGATGTCCGAGCTACACTACAGGCCCGGGCTGCTGTAGGCCATGTCCATATATCTAAGTTGCCACACGCGCGATCTGGCGAGAAGTACTGGACCTCACACCGTAATGCCGATCATGACGAGGCCGGCAACGACCACAAGAAGGGCGGCGGCCTGCGGCCGGGTCACCCGCTCCTTCAGAAGCATCACCGCGAGAATGGCGGTCACGATAGGATAAGCACTGGTGACGGGAACGACTAGCGAAGCGTTGCCTCCCTCGAGCGCGTATGTGTATGCGAACGCTCCGAAGACGTTCAGCATCAGCGCGACGGCGCCCATCGTCCACGCGAGCCTCGTCGGGTCCTCCCCCTTGAAGTGGGCGGGCCGTACCCTCCTGACCCAGGCATACAGGACCGGAGCGGTGAGGGATGATATCACGTAGAATCCAAACAGGTTGCCGGCCGAGACCGCTTCGACAGCGACCTTCGACGTCAGGCTCCACGCACCCCAGGCGAAGAACGCGAGGAGCGCGAACACGAGGGACCTTCTGCTGAGGGAATTGGCTGCGCCAGGGTTCGGCTCATAGGACAGCGCCATGACACCCCCTATGATCGCCACGACACCGAGCATCTGGACGGATGTGAGGCCTTCGCCCAGAAGGAGCAGCGCGCCCACCACTACAAGCACGGGGTAGGCGGCGGAGATCGTGCCGACTATCGCCACTTGCCCCTCGAGGATGGACTCGAAGTAGCACAGGTATCCAGAGATGCCGATGATGCAGGACGATGCCGCGAGCACCGCATCCCAGAAGCTGATATGGATGGACGTGTCCCGCCACGCGAGGTATGCGATCGAGTAGAATATTCCCTCGACGACCGCTATGATGAGCGCGACTCGAGCCACGCCAAGCCTTCGGGTGCTGTACTTGGCGAATATGCCACTGAGTCCCCAGAACAGAGCGACAGAGAGCGAAAGTATGAACCAACCTTCCATCTCGACCGCACTTCCTGGGCCAGGCGCACCGAGACACGAGAACGCGTGGCGGTATTGAAGGCTTTGCATTCGCCGCCCACAGAGCAGGGCGTCGGCGACGGCCAAAGGGTCGAAATACGATGGAAGCCTTTGACTGGCCTGGCATGACCCATCCGGGTTCCACGAAGAGGAAGAGGCCCTTCGGCGTCACAGTGCTGGCCCTAGTCCAGGTGGTTTCTGGCATCCAGATGCTCGGGAGCGGGCTTTGGGCGCTGGCCGTCGCATCGATAGCGGGCACACCGGAGGGTGCGGAGACGCTAGAAGCGACCCTGTCCCCGTGGATGGCCGAGAACGCGGCCGCGATATTCACGGTCATAGGATTCAGCTTCCTCGTCCTCGCGATATTGTCGTTCCTTCTCGCCAGAGGCTATGTCAAGGGCCTAGAGAAGGCCAGGGTCAGAGGCAGGAAGGTCGCGTTCTATTCGATCCTATTCGCAATCCTGAGCATCGTACTAGTGCCCAACAGGACAGACCCCGGGTCTCCCTGGTGGACCATCCTGATCAACGTCACGATATACCTCTATCTCAACTCGGACAAGGTCAAGGGATACTTCAAGAAGAGTGGATGAAGGGTTTCCAGGGGTTTGAGACGGGCCGATCGCACAGCCAGAGCTCACTTCTTCTTGAACTCGGTGTAGCCACACTTGCCGCACGAGGTCCTGTTGTTGTGCTCGCCCATGAACACACCAGGGCCACACTTGGGGCAGTGGGGCTTCGTCCTCTGGACCTTGCCGTCCTCGACCTTGTAGAAGTCCTTCTTCGCAACCCTGACGGTCTTGACCTTCTTCTTATCCTTCTCAGCCATCGGTCACACCTCACTTCTTCGGCTTCGCCGCTGGCGCCGCGACCTTCTTCACCGCGACCTTCTTCTCCTTCAGCTTGTTCCTCACGAGGATGTGCTCCCTCTCGTACTTCAGGGCCGCGGCCTTGGACTTGTACACTTTCGCGTAGCCGACGGTCTGCATCCGGCCGAACTCGGACGTCATCGCGTCCACGATGACGCTCTCCTTCGGGGCCTTCAGCAGGGCGGACAGTTTGTCCCGGACGGCCTCCCTCTGTGGGGTGCCCTCGTCCACGTGTGAAGCCTTGAAAGTGACCTCTAGCCTCTCCAGCAACGCGTTCTCCTTCTTCTCGACGATCTCAATCTCCATGGTCTCACCGAATCATGCGCTTGACTGCCGCGGACGCAAGCGCCCGCGAGTCCCTGTCTACACCGACTACCATCAACCCCTTATTGGGGATGCCATATATGACTTGCGCCCCTTCCGGGGCGTATATTATCGCAACGAGGGCTGCTAGGTCCTCCTCGCCGGACACCTCGACCTTGACAGTGTCCTCCGCCCGGACGGCCTCCTTGACGGCGTTCCACATCGCCTTGGTGATCCTCGCCGGCGGGTTCTCGACCTTCACGAGCCTGCCATCCATCTTCGAGATGCGGGCCTTCGATGCATACTCCTCGGACCGCTGCGTCTTGTAGTCAAAGACCGCGACGTCCGGGACCATGCCCATCTGGAGGAGCGTGATGGTCACGACGTCCCCCACTGTGACGACCCTCGAGGCGCCCTCGAGGTGCTTTCTGAGGGCCCATGCGGACACGAACCTGCCTATCGGCCGGGCCAGCTCGTCCCTGAGGTCGTCAGGAAGAACAAGGTCGTCCTTCGGGAAAGACTCATCGAGCCCGGAGGGCGAACTTGCCGTTGACACTGATACCCATCCTCCTGGCGATCTCGGACTTGGTGTGGTCCAGGATGATTACATAGCCCTGCCACTCCTTGGAGGTGTCGCCTCCGCAGAGGGAGCACTTCTCCTCCTCGGCCATGGCATTGCAGCGCTTGCACGCCCTCTCGACCTTCATTTCTTCTCCTCCTTCTTCTTGCGCTCTTCCTGGATCCACTCGAGCTTGCCCATGCCAGGCTGGCGCATCGTCAGGCCGATCTTGCTCTCTCTCGGGTTCCGCTCGTTGATGCTCAGGGAGACTATCCTCGCCCTGATGCTGTCGCCCAGGCGAAGCTCGCGCTTCGTGTCCTTGCCAACCAGGCGGCGGCC
>DUKU01000104.1:11949-17612 GCA_013329135.1 Thermoplasmata archaeon | reverse complement strand
GGTGGGCAAGCAGCTCTCGGCCGGCAGGGTGTCAGCGGAGTATCACCCATACAACGAGCTGAAGCATACCTGGAGGCAGAGACAGAGTACGATCTCGTTCAGGATAAGCGATTACATGGACCTTGCCCCCGAGGATGTCACCGAGGCCCTGGCGTGGTATCTCCTCTGCCGCGCGTACAGGAAGAGGTGCCCTGATGGCATGGCTGAGAGGTATCTGGACTACGCGCGGTCGAGGGCTTTGTGGGAGCCTAAGAAGAAGGCCTACATGACCCGGGCCAGGAACTTGTCCTTCAGACCCGTGGGGTCGGCCCGGGATCTAGGCACTGTCTTCGACTACGTCAACTCGTGCTACTTCGAGGGCTCGATAAGGCGTCCAGACCTTGCATGGGCCAAGGAGTCTCCATCCGTCAGACTGGGATTCTACTTCGAGCCTCTGGACATCATGGCAGCCAACCGTGCGCTCGATTCAGAGAAGGTGCCCAGGTACGTACTCGAGTTCGTTGTGTACCACGAACTGTTGCATGGTGTGCTCGGCGCGAAGGGCACCCCGACCCGGAGGGTGCATCACACGAAGGAATTCAGAGACATGGAGCGACGGTTCTCCATGTACTCCGAGGCCGAAGCATGGTTGACACGACTGGCAAGACAGAAGCGTGTCAGGACGAGTGTCCCCCAGGTGTAACAGTGCGGTTCATTGCATGCTCAAGCACTCTCGCCGCCCTGACCCTCCTGGGGGGTTTTGTCGCACGCCAAGTTGTCCCCTACACATGCCTCGGTGTCTCACCGGTGGTTCATAGAGGGACCCATTTGTGGCGCACTGTCGCCTGGTGTCGGAACACTGCATCATCGGGTCCGCAGCATTTTGTTTCCAGGCATCCCTGAGCTAGCGGGCTCCTGGGATATATCGGTTTCCCCCTTCCGAGGGCAGTCAACGTCCCACTGGCGCGAACCTGCTGGCACCTCCGGATGTGCTCCTGGAATCATTTTTATAGCCTGAAGGTATCTATAAACGCTGATGGCAGCATTCATAGGCTGCTCCGGGTGGTCGTACGACGACTGGGTGGGGCGCTTCTACCCCACCGAACTGGCGAGCAGGAAGGGAGAGTGGTTCGCGTACTACTCCAAGTTCTTCCCCACGGTGGAGATAAACTCCACGTTCTACAGGGTCCCGAACGAGTTCATGGTGAAATCGTGGATCGAGAAGGGGAAGCAGCGGCTCGGGTTCGAGTTCTCCGTCAAGCTGCCCCAGATCGTGACACACGACTCGATCCTCAAGGACTCACCGGACACGGCAGCCGCCCAAGCATCCAGCTTCGAGGACATATGCGTCAGGCCTTTGGCCGAAGCCGGTCTGCTCGGCGGCGTCTTGATTCAGATGTCCCCTTACTTCAGGTTCGAGGACCGTCCGAGTCTCGGCAAGCTCAGGTCCCTCTTCCAGATGCTCGAGACGGACAAGTACGACTACGCAGTCGAGTTCAGGCACAGGTCCTGGCTCAACGAGAAGGGCAACGAGCTGGCTTCGGACGCCGTGGAGGTGCTCCAGGAGTTCAAGGTCGCGAACACGATCGTTGACGGCCCCGGATTCCCCATCACGCGCTCCCTCACCGCCAAGCACGCCTATGTCCGCTTCCACGGGCGCAACTACGATATCTGGTACAAGGAAGAGGCCGAGGACGACTACAGGCTGAACAGGTACGACTACCTCTACAGTCACGAGCAGCTGTCCGAGTGGGAGCCTCGGCTGAGCGAGATCGTGTCCAACTGCGACAAGGCCAGGATATACTTCAACAACCACGGCAGGGCCAAGGCGGTCAAGAACGCCTTCCAGATGATGGATGTGCTGGGCATGCAGCACGAGTCCAGGGACGTACTGATACAAGACCAGATGACACTCGGCGGGTTCGAGTGAGCTCATGACGCGAGCGTGACCGTGCTCGTGCCGTCCTCGGACTGTTCTACCGTCATCACGTAACCCATGAGGTCCTTGATGTCCTCGATGTGTGTGATCAGGAATATCTGCCTGAACTGGGCGGATAGCCCCGTGAGCGCCGTCATGACGCTCCTCTTCCTGTCGGGGTCCAGGGACCCGAATATCTCGTCCAGTATGAGGAAGTTAATCGGGTTCGCGCCAGTCCGCTCGGCTATGATCCTCGATATCGCCAGCCTGAGCGCCAGGTTGGCCAGGTCCGACTCACCCCCGGAGAACCGGCCCAGCGGGTGCAGCGCGCCTTCGTCGTCCACCTGGATCTCGTAGCTCTCGTCGAGCTCGACGTGTCCGTACCGGCCGCCAGTGGTCGATTCGAGGACATGGGATGTGAGCTCCGCGAGCGTGGGCGCGACCTTCCCTATGAGGTGGTCCCTGAACGATACCATGACATCTTCGAGTGACGCGAGGTCGTCCTTCCTCCTCCGCTCGGCCTCGATGCTCTTCTTCACCCTCTCGATGTTCTCGAGGTCCTTCTCGGCCGATTGCAGCGCGTTCCTCGCCGAGTCGCGCTTGCTCGACCTGGAACGTGCTTCGTCCTTGGCCTTGGAGAGGATGTCCATTTTTTCCTCAACTATCTTCAATATCTTGTCATATTGCGCCTTCTTTGGTTCAAGGTCCACGATAAGCCGCGAGAGCGCCTCGACCTCGAGCCCGAGCTTCGCCGTACGGTCCCGGACCTCTGTGCGGTCCGCCTCGATCCTGTTCAGCTCCTCCTCGGTCCCCTTGAGTCTGACGAAGTCGTCATGGAGCGGCTTGAGCCTCTCCTTCTCTGATTTGGCCTTGTCATAGGTCTCCTTGGAGAACCTCAGCTCTCCGAGCGCGGAGAGCTCATTGGACTTGGCCGCGATCCTCGCTTCGAGCTGGGCCAGCTGCCGCTTGAGGCCTTCGGCGGTCGCCTCTGCCTTCCTGCGCCTATCCGATTCCTGCTCTATGTGCGAGGCTTTCTTCTTGAGCGCCTCGTCCTTCCGGTCGAGCGCCTTGAGGTCCGCCTGGAACGCTTCTATCTTGGCTGCGGCGTCCGATGAAGCGGCCGTCGCCTCGTCTATCTCCTTCGCGAGCTTGGCGGCCAGGAGATCGTACGCCTCGTCCAGCCGACGCTCGCAAGTCGGGCACCTCCCTTCCTTGCCCAGCCTCAGTATCTCTTCCAGTTTCGCGCGGTCCTTGGCCGCCGCCCCCTCGCGCTCGCGCTTCCTGGCACGCTGCTCTCCCAGTTTGTCGGAGATTCCGGCCCGGGCCTTCTCGGATTCCTCCTTGGAGCGCTCGACCACCGATTTCTGGCCTTCGAGGTCCTCACCGCCTGAGAGCGTCTTCGCGACTTCTGAGAGCTCCTTGCCCAGCCCATCGGCAGTGGCTCGGTCGGCTCTCAAGTCCTCCGTGAGGTGCTTCGCCTTGTCGTCCTTCCTGCGGTCTTCCTCGAGCTTCTCCGTGGCGGCAGTCGCCTCGGACCATGCTCGCTCCGCGGCCTCCAGCTCAGGCAGCCGTGCGAGTTTCTTCCTGGCCTCGTCTGCCCTCTTACCCAGGCTCTCGGCCCTCCGGTCCAGCTCGGCGACTGACGACCGTTTCGCGTGCACGTCCTTGGCGGTCGTGTTGTACGCGTCGAAATCCTTCCTGAGCTCGTCCCTCTTGACACGGGTCTCCTCGAACGCCCTGGTCGCGCCCCCCTCGGCCTCATCCGCCGCCTTCAGGAGCGTCTCCGCCTCAGCGAGGGTGGAGCGTAGGTCGGGGTGCTGCCCTTTGATGATCGTCTCCCGGTCCCTGCCCTGGTCGTCGAGGAGCGTGCCCTCGGCGCCCTTGATCCTCTCCTCTACATCCCTCCTATCGGCCCTGACCTTCTGGATCACATCGTCGATGCCGTCGATCCTCAGCATCCTGAGGACCGCTTTCTTGCGCTCGCCCGCAGCGACGTTCTGGAGCGCGTTCAGCTCCTTCTGCCTCGCGAACACGGACGTGAAGAATGATTTGTGGTCCATGCCTATGAGCTTCTCGACCGCCTTCTTGACAGGTTTGTCCCCCTCTGCCAGTATGGTCTCGCCGGCCCTCAGGGACGCCTTCATTGTGAGGCTCTTGCCCCCCATCTCCCTCTCGATCCTGTAATCGGAGCCACCGAGCTCGAACTCGAGGACGGCGCTGCAGGATTCGGATGCGCCCGCACCCGCTCTCTTGATGCTCTCCCTCGAGGTCCTCACGACCTCTTCCGTGTTGCCGAACAGGGCCCACGCGATCCCCTCTATGAGCGTGGTCTCCCCCGAGCCGTTGGAGCCGATGATGCCCACGATGCCGTCCGGGAACTGGACCTTGACCTCGCGGAAGCGCCTGTAGTTCCTGAGTTCCAGGTAGGAGATCCTCACTCCTCTCCCTCCGCGAAGTACGGCAATCCGGCAGAGATGAGCCGGTCCTTCTTCTCCTGCGGAATGTCGAGGGACGATAGGTACAGCTGGTACTCGTGCTCCAGCGAGCCTATATGAGCGTCCCCGGCTGCCGCCCTACCCTCTTCCTCGAGCCTGTCGATCTTGAGCTCGAAGTGCATCGCGCTCGACCCCAGCTTCCTGATTGCTGGCACCTCGAGCGAGCGGTACGCGTCCGGCCGGACATCCTTCACGACCATCCTCACGATGATGTCGTCTATGTCGGCGGCGCTGAGCCTTTCCCGAGCCACCTTGAGTATCTCAGAGGACGTGAGTTTCGACGCATCGATCGGTTCGATGTCTATCATGCCCCTGGTCCTGAGCTCATGGAACCCGACCTTCCCCGTGCCGAGGTCCACTTCGACGACCCCCTTCGCCTGGTCGACCTCGCCGAACCCGAGCCTCTCGGTCGAGCCAGAATAATACATCCCCCGCCGGATCTCCGTGAACTTGTGGAAGTGCCCGAGTGCGGTGTAGTCGAAGCCGTCCGAGACGGCCGATGCTGGCACGTTCTGCTCGTTGAACTCATCCATCTTGTATGCCTTCGAGTCCAGGATGCCAGCGTGGAGCACGAGCACATTGTATTTCGTGGCCCTCGAAGGCGTCGCCTCCCTCACGACCTCCTGGAGCGGGGGCGTGACCGAGTGCGGCACGGCGTGGACGGTGAGATCCCCGACGATCACCTTCGAGATCCCGGGCTCGTGGACCGAGTGTATGTGCGGGAGATGTTCGAATATCCTGAAGATGGTCCCGGTCTCCTTGATCCTGGGCGTGGAGTGGTTCCCCGATATCAGGACTGTCTCGATGCCTGCCTCTGACAATCGTATCATCTGTCTGAGGGCGAAGTCGATGGCCCTGTTCTGCGGCCTCACGGTGTCGAACAGGTCCCCCGCGTGGATGACGACGTCTGGCCTCAGGCTGATGGCCTTGTCGACCGCCTGCCTGAATGCGTCATAGAAGTCAGACTCGCGCTGGTTTATCCCCTCGATGGGGTCGAGCCTGGAGAATGCACTGAACCCAAGGTGTGTGTCGGAGACGTGGAGGACTCTCACTATCTCTCACGCTCCATCGCCGCGATGATCTCGCTGATCTCCGCCAGCTCCTTGGACGAATCGACATAGTCTGCGACGTCCCTGTGCTCGAAGACCTCGCACATCTTCGAGTTCACGGTCTGGACGGAGTTCCAGAGAGCTATCACGACGAGGGAGGCTGCGACGATCACGACGACGAGATAGAACATGTTTTCGCGGAGGACGGAGTGAAGCATCGGA
>DUKU01000104.1:3943-11808 GCA_013329135.1 Thermoplasmata archaeon | reverse complement strand
CGCCTTCGAGGTCGCGTGATAACCCATGGTCTCCGCGGACCTGGTCGCGAGCATGGCCTCGCTCGTGGACACCTCCACGAACCTGATGGTCCTCGCCCACACGTTATACATTGCGGGCACTATCAGCACGAGTCCTGCCGTCACGGCCAGAAGTATGAAGAGCTCCGCGCTTCCGCCCACCAGGTATGCGTACTCGTCAGCATTCGGGAATATACTGCCGAGGCCCACGAGGACAGATAACACGATTACCAGGTTCACGAACAGGCTGGATATGTTGTTCCTCATCTCGTCTGATATGTGACGAGACGACCGAGACCGGTGTCGCAGGTTCCTCATGACGAGGTTGATGTACGATGCGAGCAGGAGCATGCGTTTGGGCGCCCTGGATTCGAGCGCGTTTATCGCTCCGTTCGTGGACTTGACGCTGTATGATACGATGAGCGCGGTCATGGTCGTCACGACCACGATCATCGGATACACCTCTGGGCGGATGCTCTCGTTCCCGGCGGCGACGGAGGCGATCATGAGCGAGAACTCGCCTATGGCGATCATGCCCAGGCCGGCACCTAGCGCGTTCCTGGCACCGAACCCCGCAGCGAAAGTCGACAGCGTGCAAGAGAAGAACTTCGCGATGACGAACACTATGAGGACTATTATTGCGGGGATGATGAAGTGAGATATGTCGGTGAACAGGCTCAGGTCCACCAGCATGCCTATGGCGATGAAGAATATCGCTCCGAACAGGTCCCTGACGGGCTCAACCTTCCTCACTACGTCCGACACGAACTTCGATTCCGATATCAGGACGCCCATCACGAACGCGCCGATAGCCTCCGAGAAGCCGATCACAATCGCGAAATACGACATCGCGAAGCACATGCCCAGGACTGTGACTATCAGGATCTCTCCCGAACGCTGTTTGCCCACATAGTCTACCAGCCTGGGCACAACCGCGAGCCCGAACACCATGGCCGCGGCCACGAATACGCCCATCTTGAGCAGGAGTGTTCCCAACTGCTCCGGGTTGATGCCGCCAGTGGTAACGAGACCGGACACTGCTGCGAGTATCAATACCGCAGCGAAATCCTCCACTATGAGCAACCCGACCACGAGCCTGGCGCGGTCGTTGTCAAACCCTCCATACTCCCTCAGCGCCCGGACGATGATCATCGTGGAGCTGACGGACAGTACCGCACCCAGCAACGTGGCCTCCAATGCGGTCCAGCCAAGGAAGAGGCCGAGCTGGAAGCCGAACCCAATCATGAGGAGTATCTCGACAGTGGCGGCGGCTATGACCGTCGCGCCGATCGCCCGCAGTTTCTTGAGATTGAACTCCAACCCTATGGAGAATGTAAGCAGGATGATGCCGAGCCTGGCCAGGAGCTCGACCGAGTCGCGTGCGGAGACGACCAGCGGTCCGACCAGGATGCCCGCGATGAGATAGCCAAGGATCAAGGGCTGCTTCAGCCTGTGGAACAGCAGGATGATGACGGCGGCCGCGGCTATGACCAGTGCCATGCTCATGACGAAATCGGTCTGCAAGTCTGCCATTGTTCGCTCACCGGTGGCTCTGAACTGCCGACGGAGTCGACGCGGTCATCCCTGAACCGCATGTGCGGCTGCTTCCCCTGGATGGGGCACCTGACTGCCCTGCGTGACTGATGCAGATGCGCGTACTTAAAGACTCATGGATGCACGTGCGCGCGACGTGCGCCGGTCAAAGATTAAATTCGGGTATGGTAATTGTCGCCCCGAATGCCAGAAGTCATCAGGCTCACCTTGAAGTCCGAGGACCAATGCGCCCGTGTGAAGGTGTTCGGACTAGGGAGCGCGGGATGCAACATGATCGAGGGCGTCCCATTCCCCAAGGTCGCAGTGTCGACATCCAGCACGGACCTCGACAGGGTGTCCTCGGATAGGAGGGTACTCATTGGCCAGGACCGGCTTGTGGGGATTTACTCATCGGACAAGGAGCTGTTGAAGCACCTTCCCTCCGTCGCTGGTCACGAGGTCGTCGACGTGTTCAACAACACAGACCTCGCGTTCCTGATGTGCGGTTTGGGGGGCGTGAGCGGCTCCCTTGGCGCGAAGGTCTTCTCAGCCGTTGCTCAATCGAGGAACGCCCTTGACATCGTCCTAGCCGCTACGCCGTTCTCAGCCGAGAGTGCCCGCAGGCGCGATTTCGCATCCAGGATGCTGAAGGAGCTGCGCGAGTCATCCACGCTGTGCCTAGAGTTCGGCAACGACCAGCTGTCCACACTCGCTCCACACATGCCAATGTCGCGCGCGTTCAAGCTCATGAACACGATTATGGCCCGCCCTATCCTGGACCTGTGCGCGGCGCTGCCCAAGACGGAGATACCGCGTCTCAAGAGGACGATAGGAGATGCCAGCGCCGGGAGTTTCGGGCTCGGGATCGCAAGAGGGGATGATCGCGTGGAACGCGCCGTGTCTGAAGCACTCAGCTCGCCATGGTTTGATTTCGACCTGTCCGGGGCTGCATGCGCGATTGCCGTCTACTCGTCCTCCGACCCTTGGGACAGGGAGCTCGATGGGATCGTATCACTCATCGAGGCCCGAATGCCTGCTGCGTCCCTGGCTGTCGGCTCGTACGCCGACCCGACCCTGGGTGACCGCATAAGGCTCAGTCTGGTCCTGTGCAGGAAGGCTTGAGGGCCTGTCAGATGAAATGAAGGGGTTTGCCAGGGCGGTCACTCTAGAATCGGGAACCGCCTCACCAGGGGCTGCTCGGACCACCATTCACCCAGGCCCAGCCACTTCCCTGGCTGAACGAAGGCTATCCCGAGCAACACTATCAGGTAGATGATGTGTTCGTCGATGATCGGGTTGTTCTCAGGCGGCAGCCTCGACGTCCACATGAACATCATCAGAAGCGCCCCTCCTAGGCCCGCGAGCTTGTTGGCGATGCCCAGTATCAGGGCGACGCCGAGCAGTAGCAATGCACCCATGAACAACACGTCCACGGCAGTGTTTCCCGCAAGGCTTTCATAGAACCCACCAAGCGGGCCGCTCGTCGCATATGTGAGGAACCCGGTCGTCGGGGAGCCCCCATTGATCCACGAGTCCTCGGATGCTGTCGCGTACCCGAGCCCGAACATCTTGTCCAGGAACGCCCAGAGGAATGTCCACCCCAGCCCGAACCGGGCCGCTGCCCAGATGTACTGCTCTTTCGTCAGTTTTTCCATGTCCGTCCACCTCCTTATGGTATAACGGTGTTAATAATCAGGCCCACGGGACATATGAATGTGTCTCCGAATTTGTCCTCAGTGCGCAGATGCACGATTGCGAGTGCTCCGTTTCCGCATGGAGTCGAGGGTTCCATTCCGTGTGTCAAGTGCAGCATGCGAGACTCGGCTGCCACAATCATGCAGTGAGCCCCGCTTGTGTTGCTCTCTCTTCTTTGCGTAAACGCAAGTTGCATCAAAGGGCACTGCGATACCCTTTCAGCCTCTGAAGCGGTTTGGGGATTGGCTGGACGCGTCCAGGGTGTCTCCGTCCGATGAGGCGAGAGTGGAGGGGAAAAGATTGAGAAAGAAAGGAGTCTGCTTAGCAGTGCTTTTGATGGTCTCTGTGACGCTGGCGGCGACCGTCCCCGTCATGGCCAATGGTGGCGGGAGCACCGGAAAGTCTGATGTCGCGGTGCTGTACCTCAGTGGGACGCCGAGAGAGATGGGACTGCAGTACGGGGCGATGGCAAAGGACGCCATAGTCGAGAACATCGCTCAGTTCTGGGGTTGGGTCGCGGAGAGAGGACTGTCGAAGGACGCTCTGATTGCCGACGCTCTCGCCGACGAGAGTTTGCTGCCCTTGTTTGCCGTGGAGGAGCTCAAGGGGATGGCGAAGACCTCGGGAGTGCCATACGGCGAGCTGCTAGCGTTCAACGAATTTGGGGATGATGACCTCCAGCAGCATGCATGCACCTGCTTCATCGCCGCGGGGACCGGCACGGTCGACGGCCGGGCCATCTCGTCGAAGAACAGGGACCTGAACAACATGCAAGTGCTACTGCTCGTGGAACCAGATGACGGATACAAGTTCATCGGCATGATGTCTGCCGGGGCACTGGGCGTATCTCAGGGGATCAATGAGATGGGCGTCGCCATCGGGCACACATGGATGCCCGTTCCAGAATACTATGAGGCTGGCTATTCCCCGTTCCTCGTCAACCAGATTGTGATGGAGCAGAGCGCAGACGTGTCGAAGTCAATCGCTCTTATCAGTGAGTTGCCCAAGGCCGAGGGTGCGACTTTCGTGCTCTCGGACCCTTCCGTTGCGGCGTTCGTCGAGACCGTCCCGTCGGTGATCAACTCCCCGGATACGGTCTGGCAAGTGCTCGCAGACGGCGTGGGCGTGCACACGAACCACTACGTCATGGAGCCGTTCCACAGCTGGGTAATGGACGGCTTCGGGTATTTCTGGACAGTCTCGTTCGCGCGGTACGACCGAGGATTGGAGCTGATCGCGGAGAACCCCGTCGTCGATGCCCCCAAGGTCATCGAATTCACGAGGGACCTCGAGAACTGGGGTTGCGGCTCGCCAGGCGAGGTCATAGATGCGCACCCCGAGATACCGGAGGATACCTGGTGCTACGGCTGGCCAGGGTATTCGATCTGCAACGCGAGGACCGTCAGCGCAAGCGTGTTCTGCTGCGACGACCAATATCCGGAAGAGATGTCGACCATGTGGATGGCAATCAACAACCCTGCGTGGAGCCCTTATGTGCCTCTTCACAACGGAATCCTTGACGAACTGCCTCTCGCTGGCGAACTCCTGAGCGACTATGTCTCAGGATACGCCTGGAGCACCTCGTCCAAGCTGAGGAGCACAGGCGAGTGGGGCGAACTCATTCCGACATTCGAGGCCTGGGAGGCCGTCAAGAGCGCGGAGAATGTCGTGAACGAGGACGCCGCGAGGTCGCTGCTCTCGGATGAAGATGTCGCTGGTGCGTGCCTGCTTCTCACTGAGGCGGACGGGGCCATCGCGCAGGACGGCGTCGCGCTCATGGAGAGCCTGTTCGACTCTTCTGCCGAGGCGGAGCTGCTCGTTGTCCCGCGCGATTAGATGCGCATCGGCCTGAGCTGAAATCACTTGACAAAACCTCTTTCCCAGCCCTTTGATGTCCAGTTCTCGACAGCGCTCCCGGTTCACCCTTTGATGAATGCACCAAAATCGGCATTTATGGGGTCGTGCTATGCCTTCTCAAGGGAATCCTGGCGGCGAAAGCCGCCGAGGGTCACCGTTCTCAGGTACCTGCCATGGCCAGCTGCTGAAGGTGCCCCTTGGCTAGTGACGATTCGACGGGTGCGCGGGAGCATGCCCCTGTCGTTTCACATGTCAACACTAGGCGAACCGGTCTTGGCTCGTGACCTCTTCGACCTTCTTGGTCTTCCGCTCGACTTTTGGGGTCTCCTTAGGATATCCGACAGCCAGCATGGCGACTGGAGCGTACCCGCCAGGTATTCCCACGGCCTCCTTGACCTTGTCCTCGAAGAAGCTCCCGATCCAGCAGGTACCCAACCCCTCCGCGGTCGCCTGAGTGACCATGTTCTGGAGGGCGATTGTGACATCGACGGCGTACCACTCGGGCGATGTCTTGGTGTCGCCGCACCCGACTATGACCACAGGGCAGTCCTGGAGGAAGCTCGCCCATTTCCCTCCGGACAGCGCCTTCCTAGTCTCGGGATCCTTGACTATCACGAAGTGCCAAGGCTGGCGGTTGTTCGCGGATGGGGCAATCCTCCCCGCTTCGATGACTCTTCCCAGCGCATCCTCTGGGATGGGCGTGGGCAGGTACTTCCTCACTGACCTCCTGTTCTTGATTGCGTCCAGGACTTCCATCGTGACCACGGAGGTCGTCATCGAATGTGGATTCATGAATGTTGTGCCGCGCCCACGCCGGTATTGACGGACGTCAAGGCAACTGTTATCCCGACAGAACGTGTTACGCTGACAGCGTCGGTAACGCCCGGCTTGGGGAGCTGGGAGCGGCGCGATCGGGGGGAAGAAGACATGTTGGGCACAATGGGTAAGAGAGTCTGCGAGGTTGCTTTCTCGATCGGGGTTCTGGTCGTTCTGCTGTCGTTCGCGCCGGCCTCGGCGTTGGCGACGGACCTGCCGTCCAGCTACAAGATAGAGGGCGTGCCGCTCTACCAGCAGATCGACGCGAAGGGGTGTGGACCCGTGGCCCTGCAGATGATATTCGACTACTATGGCGAGTTCATCGAGCAGAAGGAGATATACAACGCAGCAAGGGCTGGAGGCACTCCTCTTCCGGACATGGTCCGTGCAGCGCATTTCAGCGACCTCAGTACCACAGTCGGCGAGAGATGGCCGGATTACATTGTCACTGGGTACTCGGCGAGGTCCGTGGGATACGCATCCTTCTTCTACGCCTCCGACACCCCGTGGCCGCGGGAGCTCAAGGCGGTCGTTGCTCAGGGGTATCCAGTCGCGGTCCTGCAGAACTTCTACCCTGACAGCGACGACCCTCACTACAGGGTGGTCGTCGGGTACGCTGAGATCAGAGAGGTGTTCATCGTGAACGATGGATGGTCCAGGGAGTTCAAGGTCCCCAGCGGGTACGTCGGTTCCACAAGCACGATGTCGGACCCGAATGCATGGGACACGGACTTCCCAGGCATGGAGATGTCCTACGCCGACTTCGAACTCGCCTGGAGATGCCCCACGGACAGATGGGGCGTGGAAGGACTGATGTATGGCGCGGTGATGGTCACACCGTGGCAAGTGGATGTATCGGTGGCTTCCGAGGCAATGGTCGGAAGGAATATCGTCGTAGATGTCTCGGTCACATATCCGTGCGTCGGGCCTTTCGGAACAGACCCATACCCTGCGTTCACGGCGTCCGATGTGTCCATTCAGTTGATCGTGACCGATGCGGATGGCCACATCGTATGTGACATGGGTGTCCCCGTGGGCACGCTGATGGCTCGTGGAACCTGTGAGGCTTCGTTCACGTTCGTCGTCCCTTCCGGCTCGGAGAGCCTCTCGCTCGAGGCGTGGGCGACTGGATCGGTATCTGGACACCTGGAGGAGTGGAACGACTATCCGGCGTACGATTATGTGGACAGGATCGGTGGCTCGGCAACTACGGTCATCAGTATCTTGTGAGTGGGTGCGCGAGCATCTATCAGCCGAGACCTGCGAAGGCCTTCAGGGCCTCCTCTTCCATGAAGTGCAGCTTTCCAGGGACGACTATAGAGTGCAGCGCCGGCCCGAACTCCACTTCTAGCAGCCTGCCAAGGGGACCTGCCATGACCCGGCAATCATCGGAGCCCGCCCTTGCCACGACCCCGACGACCGTGTCCTCCGTGATGACTCCCCTTCCGACCCGCTTCTCCATGTCCATAAGCAGGTGCAGCCCCTCGTTGGCCGTCATGTACCGTGAGCTGGCCGCATCTATGTCCAGCAAGATCAGCGTATGGAGCCCCCTGGCGACGTTCTCGCACACCACATCGTACGGGCTCGTGGGCGAGTACCCCTCCTGCGGGAACGGCAGCGTGGTCGTCCTGCCGAACTTGTAATGCTGGAGTCCGAGAAGGCCCGCCACGGAAGTGAACACGGAAGGCCCGTGGACGACCCTCGTCTCGATCTCAGCCATGTGAGCCCTGATCCTGAGGTCCGCGTGTGTCGTCGCTGTCATCGGGTCTCCCGCGACCAGGAGCACGACATTCTTGTCCTTACACGCGTCGAGTATGACCTTGGCGTCCTCGACCTCCTCTCTTCCGAGGACTCTGATGCTCTTGCCAAGCAGTGCTTCCAGACGCTCGATGGACCCCTTCCTGAGCGTGGAGGTGTAGAACTCTGCGAAGACGACCTCGGCGGCC
>DUKU01000104.1:2563-3797 GCA_013329135.1 Thermoplasmata archaeon | reverse complement strand
TGCCCATGCCCTCTGTCCTTGGGATTCACGGGGAGTCGAACCCATCACTCGTTGATTTACTTTTCTTCGTTTTCGGGTCCCTCTCGGGCCTGGTCTGAACGTACCGCGTGCTCGGATACTTTCTTAAGGGTTCCCGAATACCGTCTTAAATGCCTAGACCATTGCACCCATGGGGACTGTCCGCCGCTCGGAGGAAGCGGCCATTCGTCTCTAGGAGGGAATTGTCTGTGAGCGCTGACAAGGTGTTGAAGCAGCTGCAGGACTCGGTATTGAAGTTCGATTCCGCGGCCGCGGTGTCTGCTGCGAAGGCCGCCATCCAGTCGAAGATGGATCCTTTGCAGGCCATAGAGAAGGGTCTCGTGCCTGCCATAGAGCAGGTCGGTGACAGGTTCGAGAAGATGGAGCTCTATCTCCCCGAGCTTATGCTGGCTGGGGACGCCATGAAGTCAGCGCTCGAGCTTCTGCTCCCGCTCGTGCCAAAGGGCGAGAAGACCTCGAAGGCGACGGTCGTCATAGGCACCGTCCAGGGGGATGTGCACGAGATAGGCAAGAACATCGTGTCGAGCCTCCTGATGGCCGGAGGATTCAACGTGGTGGACCTGGGCGTGAATGTGAAGACATCGGTGTTCGTGGACGAGGCGAGGTCGAAGGGCGCGAAGATCATCGGCGCGTCGGCTCTGATGTCTAGCACGATTGGCTCCCAGAAGGATATCGTGGACTACCTGAGCGCATCCGGGGAGAGGAGGAAGCGCGCGTTCCTCGTAGGGGGAGGGCCCACGACCCAGGACTGGGCGAAGGAGATCGGAGCGGACGGCTGGGGCAAGGACGCCGTGTCTGCGGTCAGGCTCGCCAACAAGTTCGCTAAGGGGCGGTGATGCACAATGGTCCAGATTCTAGACGTGATGCACAAGGCGCTCGAGGGCAAGCCCATGAGCGAGACGGATTACCAGCTGAGGCTCTTCGCCAGCAAGGTCACGGAGAAGGTCAAGGAGTACGACATCAAGTTCGACCCCAAGACCCCCATCCCGGACGACCCGTCCCTGGCCGACGACGTCTTCAAGGCGGCCTTCGACCTGGTCGTCGACGTGGGTGCCTACTGCACGGACACGAACAGGGTCATATCATACACGGACAAGGAGGTCAGGAACGCCCTGAAGTTCGCCCCGAGCGAGCTGTGGTTCGGTGACGGCAAGGAGAGGAAACTGATGAAGACCCGGAGCGTGGGGGACAAGTC
>DUKU01000104.1:1571-2278 GCA_013329135.1 Thermoplasmata archaeon | reverse complement strand
CAGGGCATCCCCGTCATGAACACCCTGTCCACCGCGGAATCGGACATCGCTCTCGCGGGCGCGCTCCATCCGAAGTACGGACTCCGCCAGTCGGACGGATACATGATTTGCTGCATGGACCCGATGAAGGTGGACTTCGCGAGACTGAACAAGGTCACGGCCGTGCTCGGGCTAGGGGGTGCGATCGGCATGTGCTTCGGGCCCATGATGGGCGGGTACGCCGGCGGACCAGAGGGCACCACCGTGTCGAACGTGGCCCATCACATGATGGGCGTGCTGACCTATCAGTCCAGCTGGCTGCTGCCGTTCCCGCTGCACCTGAGGTACGTCTCGAGCAGCTGCAGGGAGCTGCTCTGGCTCATCAGCGTCACTGGCCAGGCGGTCTCCAGGAACACGCATCTGCTGACAGTGAACCTGAACTACACGTCTGCAGGGCCGTGCACTCCCATGTGCCTGCACGAGACCACAGCGTCCGTCGCCGCCGCTGTCACATCGGGCATGCACATCGAGGCTCTCGGCGTGGCGTCGAACAAGCAGGAGGACAGGACGACACCGGTCGAGCCGAGGATATCGGGCGAGGTGGGGCACGCGGTCGCTGGCATGAAGCTCGCGGACGTCAACGAGATGGTGCTCAAGCTCGTGTCCTCGTACGAGGGCAAGCTCGCGGACCCGCCGCTGGGCAAGATGCTGTACGATTGCTGGGACCC
>DUKU01000104.1:0-1299 GCA_013329135.1 Thermoplasmata archaeon | reverse complement strand
TCGTCCGATTGGGTTATCTATCGAGGACATCGATAGGCCCTCGATGGACTCGCTTTGCGTGGTCGTCCCGAAGAAGAAGGCCGAGCCCGTCCGGAAGAGGCTCATGGAGAAGGGCGCCCTCCGGAAGGGACTCCAGGTCAGGTCAGATGCGAAGAACGTCTACCTCCCGGTCACGCAGAGAGTGGACCTCGGCTACCCGTTCGAGACGATGTCGTTCGAGGAGCTCCAGGAACAGCCGAAGGATTATCGGCTCCTAGTCGACGTGCCCAACGGCCTGAGGTCCCAGCTGCCGTCCTCGTACGACGTCCTGGGTTCAGTCGCGCTCGTCAAGATGGACGACGAAGTGCTCCCGCACGCGGAGCAGATCGGCAGGGCCATCATGGCCGTCCAGAGGGCCGTCACGACGGTATGCGTGGACGAGGGTGTCAGAGAGGAGTACCGGACCCGGACTCTGAGGGTAGTCGCTGGAGACGACACCACGGAGACGACGCACAAGGAGTACGGCCTCGTGTTCAGGATGGATGTGAGGAACGTCTTCTTCTCGCCCAGGCTCGCGACCGAGCGGGACATCGTGGCCAAGCAGGTCCAGCCAGGCGAGGTCGTCATCGACATGTTCGCCGGGATAGGCCCCTTCTCGATCATGATCGCGAAGACGCGGCAGCCGAAGGTCGTGTACGCGATAGACACGAACCCGGAAGCCATCAGGTACATGCAGGAGAACATCGCGCTCAACAAGGTCTCCACGGTCATGCCCATCCTAGGGGACGCGAGGGAGGAGGTGGCCAAGCTCGAGCCGGCGGACAGGGTCATCATGAACCTCCCGCACAGCGCGCGCGAGTTCCTCCCGGAGGCGATATCCTCCCTGAAGCCAGGTGGCGTGATGCACTTCTACGAGATCATGGAGGACTCGGAGCTCGACTCAAGGTTCGGCATGATAGCCGACACCGCCGTCAGGAAGGGCAGGGTCATGAAGGAGTTGGCCCGCCGGAAGGTCAAGAGCTACAGCCCGACGATGAGCTTCTACGCCTTCGACCTGTCGTTCATCTGATTGACGGGCTCGAGCGTGATCCCCTTCTGCCCGTGGTAGTTCCCCGACCTCTCCTTGTATGTCTTTAGGGGCGGGGACTTGAGCTCCTCGAACACAACCTGGGCGAACCTGTCGCCTATCGGGAGCTCCACGGTCTTCTGTGATGCGTTGATTGCTGAAAAGGTAAGGTTTCCGTGGAATCCGGCATCGATTCTCCCAAAAGAGGACAGTATCCCTTTCCTCACCCAGCTCGTCCTCATCCAAATCTCACC
>DUKU01000016.1 GCA_013329135.1 Thermoplasmata archaeon | reverse complement strand
CACGCGTGCGACATCTTTTTAGCACCGTACTGAGTTCACGTCGCTGGGACTGGGATGACTGTTGTCACGATGCAACAGGTTGAGATAGCTCTCAAGAGGACCCTCGGCAAGAAGGGTATGTCCGATGACGAGGTCAAGCGGATGGCCGAGTACCTCATGAGTTTCTTCGGCTACACAGACGAGGTCATAGACAACAGGCTCACGCCCGAGGACCGGGACGTCTTCTACATGCTGGAGGAGGAAGGCCTCCTGACGACGACTCAGGAAGAGGTCCTGCTCAAGAAGGGGAAGCTGTGGAGGATACATTACTGGATCCTCAAGAAGGACCAGATCATCCGCCTCTCCTCCGGGGACGAGGGCGAGAAGCCGAAGGCAGCGGCCGAGGAGGATGTCTACGACCAGCTCTCGGACGAGGAATGGGCGAGGCACAGGCCATCCATGTCCGGGACACAAGAGGACAAACCCTCCAAGGATGAAACGAATTAATACCGGTAGCCGCATGGCCTCACGGCTGGTCTCACTAGATGAACGGGTATCTCATCGCACTCATCGTACTCTCCGCCTGGATTGCGGCGGTGTATCTGCTCAACAGGTCCAAGTGGTTCGATAGGCACGGCATGAGCCTCATGGGCCCGATGGTCATGTGGAAGACCAGGAAGGGCAGGGAGTTCATCGACAGGGTCGCGATGAGAAAGCGCCTATGGTCGTTCTACGGCAAACTCTCGCTCTGGATATGTGCCGGCGCGATGGTGACGATCATGACCCTCCTGCTCTGGGAGGCCACGATCGTGTCCCAAGTGGAGGAGGCTCCGTCGCCGGAGCTGATACTGGGCATCCCTGGCATCAACCCCATCATCCCACTCTGGTACGGCATCCTGGGCCTTGTGGTCGCCATCGTCGTGCACGAGCTCTCCCACGGGATAATCACCCGGCTCGGCGATATGAAGATCACATCCCTCGGTATCCTGTTCTTCGTGTTTCCAGTCGGAGCGTTCGTGGAGCCCAACGAGTCCGAGCTGCAGAACACGACCCGGCTGAAGCGAGCGAAGGTGTTTGCCGCAGGCCCCGCGAGCAACCTGTTGCTCGCGATGGTCGTGCTGGGCATCTTCTCCGGATTGATGATGTCCTCGGTCCAACCGACCCATGAAGGCGCACTGACAACAGGCGTCGTCGAGTCGTCGCCAGCTTACTACGCAGACATACCTCAAACGAGCGTGGTCGTTTCCATCGGGGGACAGAGCGTGACATCTCCCGAGGATGTCGACCAGATATCTGCCATCGACCCGGGAACGGCAGTGTCCGTCGACTACTATTTCGAAGGGGAACTGGAGACCGCCGAGAACATCGTGTACGGCATGGTCGTTTCCTACGCGGTGGAGGGGTATGCCGCAGACGAGAGCGGTCTTGTCGCAGGCATGGTTCTCACAAGCATCAATGGCACTTCTGTCAGGAACATGGACGATCTCAGGGACGCTATGGACCTGACCGTGGCTGGCCAGGTCGTCGATGTGTCGGCCATGTCTTACAACGTTACTGCAGATGCCTTCGTCGTGGACCCCGAGATCACCTCGCTGACGCTCTCAGACAAGCATGATTTCTACTCCGAGTACTACCCCGGTGAGAACGAGGACGCATTCATCGGCGACGGATACCTCGGCGCGGGCTTTCTCCCGATGGGCCTGAACCTCCGCGACGCGAACTACTACTCCTCGATGCTCGCGCACCCGTTCGAGGGCGACGACACGCTGGACGAGTTCTCAATGTCCTGGCTCAGGCTGATTGCGCTGCCTTTCCTCGACCTCGCTCCGATCAGGTCTCCTGTGACAGACCTGTATGAGCCCACTGGTGCAGTCTCGTGGATGCCTGACGGAGTGTTCTGGATACTGACCAACTCGCTCTACTGGATATTCTGGTTGAACTTGATGATCGGCCTGACGAACGTGTTGCCCGCGGTCCCTCTGGATGGCGGATACCTGTTCAGGGACGCGTTCGACTACATCGTGAGCAAGGCCCGGTCCGGGTACACGAAGGAGCAGAGGGAGAAGGTCGTCGGGACAATAACGCTCGCTTTCGCGCTGATGGTCTTGTTCCTGATACTCTGGCAGTTGGTGGGCCCAGCAATCCTCAACTGAGGAAAGTGTTTTATTACCCAATCTGTTACCAAGTCCGGTATCATGTTCTCTCCAGAGAAGGACTTGAGGGACCTCGTGCTCGAGGTGCTCAAGAAGGACCCGGCCTCCATCAGCGGTGTCAGCAGGGAGCTGGCATCGAGAGGGGTCAAGATGCACAGGCTCGAGCTCACAGGATATCTCAAAGCACTGGCTGACCTCGACATACTCAAGGAGAAGGACATCAAGCCCGCGAAGGTGTTCTCCCTTTCCGGGGGGAGAGACCGCAGCCTGTACGAGATGATTGGCGGCTGCGTGAACGCGATGCCTGGGACGGCGACGGAACGCGCCACGATCGCCGCGTACTGCCTCCAGCGGCTTTTCAAGAGGGCGGTGTTCGACATGGAGGTCAGGAGATGCGGCGTCGACGGCATCGTCGAGGGCAGGAAAGCCACGCCCGATGAGAGGGCGGATGCGAAGTCCCTCCTCACAAGACTTGGCTACAAGGTCCCGAACAGTGACATACCCACAATCGTCGAGGCCGACCTGGAACCACTCTTCGTCAGGGTCATCGCCGACGTCGTGGTCGATAGGTTCGGGCTGCGCTCCCACGCGAAGGAGACCGTCCAGACGAAGCTCTGAGACACTCAATTTATCTACTGGCTTGGGCGTTAGGCTTTTCGTGGAGCTGGCGGAGATCATCCAGAGGGTCAGGTCGTACCGCGGAGTCGTCAGGAAAGCGCCCATTGAGTCGATCGCGCGCATTCTGATGCCGGAACACCACGGAAACCTACTGGCTGCAACAGGTGAGGACTCGGCTGCCATCAGGCACGGGAAGGAGGTCCTTCTGCTGGCGGCCGACGGCATCATCCAGGACCTTGTGGACAAGGATCCGCGCTGGGCGGGCTATTGCTCCGTCCTCGTGAACGCGAACGATATCGCGGCGATGGGCGGCATCCCACTCGCAGCGGTGAATGTGCTTTCGTGTGGGGATGCGGATGTCAGGTCTCGCTTGGTGAATGGGATGAGGGATGCTTGCGACAAGTTCGGCGTTCCGATGGTGGGCGGACACCTTCACCCGGATACCAGCTACGCAGCGGTCGACGTCGCAATGCTGGGTAGGACGACACCGTCGAGGTTGGTCTTGAGCAGCGGCGCCAAGGTCGGCGACTCTGTCGTCTTCGCCATGGACCTCGACGGTCGTTTCACTCCCGGCATACCTTATTCCTGGGACACCACGAGTCGCAAGAGCCCCGAGGATGTCCAGTCGCGTCTGGGGGTCATGCACAAATTCGCCCCTATGATGACCGCGGGCAAAGACATCAGCAACCCAGGGTGTCTCGGCACGCTTGGCATGCTCCTCGAGGCGAGCTCCAAGGGTGCACATGTGGAGGTTGATCAGATACCGATGCCGGCGCGCGAGGACCCGCTCCAGTGGCTGCTTGCATACCAAGGGTGCGGTTTCGTCGTCACATGCCCCGCGAAGAGCGCTGGCCGACTCTGTTCAGGGTTCGAATCTGCCGGGCTCACTGCCGCGGTCTGTGGTCGAGCGAAACCTGGCAGCCGTCTCGAGCTGGACAACGGGGATGAGACGGGCGTCCTGTTCGACTTCAGGATCGATAGGCTCGGGTGCCGCATTCCGCAAAAGATATGAACTGGCACCAGCTTCATGTGTCATCTGGAGAGCGAGAAACACGGCAAAACAGCGGTTAGCAACCAATCCGAGAGGGCGCCTAATAGCTCGGGTAGGTTGAGCTAGTAAAAGGGTGCTGTCACGCTGCGGCATCCACCGTGCTCGACTCTCTCTTTTCATTCCTACAAATGGCCGACGTCTTACGTCCTTCGTGTGCTGGATTCACCATGTGAAAATGAAGTGCTAGGCGACTGGGGTTGCCGGCCTCCCCTGCACCAGCTACCCATCGACCTCCTCGACCCCGCTTCCCGGTGAGCGTTGATAGTCCGCGGTGAGGCTGCTCCCGTCAGGGCCTGACCCGATCTCCGCGACAAAGGCCGACGCCCCCGCCCTCCGGCAGGAACATGCGGCCGCCTTCAGCCCCATCGGACAGGATCTCACTGTTGGTCGTTGGACTGGCACCGGTTCGGTTACGACGTCCCCAGCTGTCACCCCCACTGTCGACGATTTTGGTGTACAAGGACACGCCGAACGTCCCGGTCAAGCCTAGCGTTTCTCGAATACATCATTGCCTCTATTAAATAGGTTCGTGCCTGTTCACGGCGGCTGGGAGAACGCGGGGCGACCCATCCGAAGAACGACAATCGACAGATATGTACGATTTGCCTGCGGGCCGGGTCGTATCGTCCAGCATTATTTTTATACCTTGGCGCGCAATACGGCGTAGTCGCTGCCCCCTCTGGGGCTGCGTTGAATCCAGCTAGCATCCGGGGGATTAGAGGATTGATTGGATGAACAAACTGGTGAGTTCTCGAATAGCTGTGGCTATGTGTATGATGGCCGTCCTGGCGATGGTTCTTGCCGTTCCAGGCGTTACGAGCACTGTCGAGGCTGC
>DUKU01000013.1 GCA_013329135.1 Thermoplasmata archaeon | reverse complement strand
GTGCCTAGCAACCAGCTCGCGTTCGAGCTCGGCTTGGAGATGGATCAAGGCGGCTTCGTCGTCGTGGACAAGACCTTCAGGACTAACGTGCCGTATGTGTATGCCGCGGGAGACGTGTCGGGCGGCATAAGGCAGATCGTGGCGGCGGTCCACGGGGGCGCCGCCGCGGCGCTGTCCTGTTTCGAGGACCTCACGAACCCCTACTACAAGCGGGCATGAAGGTCATCCCGGGATATTCTCGTCCAGGAACCTAGTCGTCCTCGTGTACAGGTCGATCAGGTTCCTCCTCTTTCGTGGCCAGTGCCCCTCATCTGGATATTCGTGATACTCGTACTTCTTGCCCATGCTTTTGAGCTTCTCGACGACCGCCCTCGACTCCGTCGGAGGACACCGCACATCCCTTGAAGATGCCGTCATCATCAGGGGAGCCTCGAGCCTGTCGAGGAAGTATGCTGGAGACCGCTCTCTGAAGAAATCCTTGTCCTTCTCAGGGTCGCCCATCTTCTTCAGGTCGTAGGCCTTGAGGAAACCCCTCTCAGTGGCCATCTCGGTCTCCCAATCGAAGAACCCTACGATGGACACGCCCGCGGCCCACATGTCTGGCGCCTTTGTGAGTGCCATCATGGACAGGTACCCTCCGTAGCTGACCCCCCATATCCCGAGCCTGTCCCAGTCGACCATCCCTTTCTCCACGAGATAGTTCCCCGCGAAGATGGTGTCCATCAAATCGCCTCCGCCCATGTCCCTGTCGTGGAGGTGGAGGAACTCCCTGCCATATCCGGTCGAGCCCCTGTAGTTCGGCTCGATGACGTGGAATCCCTTCATCACGAACATCTGGACGATCTGGTCCCAGCTGTTGATGCTCTGCATCTCAGGGCCGCCATGGGGTACGACTATGCCCGCCCTGCGGCTCTTGTGCCTGGGCTCGAACAGAGCTGCCGGTATCATCCTTCCGTCGACGGATCTGTACCTGACGACACGCGGTCGGACAAGCCACCCTCGGGGTAAGTCCCTCCTCTGGAACGCCGTGACCTTCACGGGCCTTGAGGCCCGCGACACCAGCACCTCCTCGGGCCTGACCGCGGAGCCGTTGATCATCGTCATGCCTCTGCTGTCTGGGAGCCAATGGGCAGACCTGGTCAAGCCGTCTGGAGGGGACAGGACCGTCGTTGCTCGTCCATCTTTGACTCTCAGGACCACATCCGGGTCCTCTATCTCGAGGTACGCAAGGCGTGTTCCATCGGGCGACCACTGAGGACACAGCTTCTCGTTCTTGGACCTCACGAGCCATCTGGTCTTCTTGCTGGATAGGTCGAGTTCGCCGATGTCGAACGGGTCGTTCTCGTTCGAGGTGAACAGCAGGCGCTTGTTATCAGGAGACCACGGTGACGACGTAGATCCGAAGCCGCCATAGGCACCATACTCGGCGTTCTTCTTCGAGAGCACACGCTTGACCTTTCCCTTCCTCACATCCACGACCGAGATGTAGTCCTCGTCCCCTATGCCCGTTCCGAAGGAGATCATAGAGCCATCAGGAGACCAGGCCAGGGTACGCACAGGCAGCTCCTCGTTGGACAGTTTCGAGACGGAGCCGCCGTCAAGGCCAGAAACGAACAGGTTCTCGATGTCCCCCTCCCTGTTCGATATGAATGCGATCATCGAGCCATCTGGGGAGAAGTGGGGGTCCTGGTTGTCCGCCTGGTCCTTTGTTACCCTGCTGCGCTTCCTGCCATCCGTCGAGACAGTGAATATGTCATGATCCTCGTTGCCTTCGAAGTCCGCCTGGTACGCGACGATCGAACTGCAGGGGGAGTAGGTCGGCGACATGAGCGACTGCTCGCCCGTGAGGAACCTCCTGGTCTTCCCCGTCTTCAGGTCGAGGGTGGCGAGCTCCCAGTTGTCGCCCGTATTGATCGAGCAGACGGCCTTCCTCCCATCTGGATGAATGTCATACTCCTGTATCTCGGTCGCTTCGAACAGTCTGGCCGTGCTCGGCCTCCTCTGAGTGGTCTTCATCGGTCCTTTCACTCGTATCCCCACTCAAGCCGAAGCGCCTAATCCGGCATTACATTTTTCGCTCGCAGTCGATTCTGAGATTCCTCCCACGAGTCGAGCGCGATTTACTGTTGTTGACCCGGCTGGTCACGTCGACCCGTTTGTGTGACCTCATTGGCATCAAGCTACTGCTGACAGGAGGGACGCCGATGGTCGCCGATGAATGCGCCACCCGAATCCATACGGGGCCGGAAAGGCACAATCTTTATTCCGCAACCTCGCGATGCTCAGCGACCAAGAGGAGGTGAGGAGAATGGTGAAGGGAAAGATGGGCAAGACATACCACTGCGACATCTGCGGCCAGGAGTGCAAGGTCACCAAGGAGGGTGTGGGCATACTCGTGTGCTGCAACAAACCGATGAGGGAGCTCTAGACTCGCTCACATGCAGCTCGCGCTGACGCAGTCAGAGTGAGAGAGTGGGCCCGATCGGATTTGAACCGATGACCAACTGGTCACTCAGGGAACAAGTTCCCTTATGAGCCAATCGCTCCGCCGGACTAAGCTACGGGCCCGTGCGATTCATCCTAAATGTCCGGCGTCTTATTATGATTTCCGTCCCAGGATGCAAATGGCTGGCGGTCCGCCAGTCAGTATCTGTATGTCCTCGACTTCCCCTTCTCGACCTGGACTCCGAGGCCGAGGGTCACCCTGTTCAGGAAGTTGAAGTAGCTCGCTACAAGGTTCGCCCTGAGGATCTCCGCGTCCGTGAGGCCCGCGTCCCTCAAGTCCTTGATGTCAACCTCAGTGACGCCCCTCGGGTCGAGGGTGAGCTTCGCCCCGTATGCGAGTAACGCCTTGGTCCTCGGCGATGCGTGCTTGCTCGCAAACTCCTTGAGCACCTTCTCGAGCGCGTCGGGGTCCTTCTCGACCTGTTCCAGCGCCTCGGAATGATGTATGGTCCCATACGGGGACTTGTTTGCAGCCGACACGACCACCGCGATCATCTCCCGCTCCTCCCTTGACAGCGGGCCGGGGCCCATCATGAGTTCCAAATAGAGGTCTACCTGGTGGGACAGGACCTCTGGGTCCATGCCTTCGGCGATGAACACGTTGGCAATGTGCCCTCTCTTCGCGAGTATGCTCTCGTAGACTTCCTTGGTCCGCCCCGTGGCTTTCTCCGGGCTGACGCTCATTATCCATGTCATCCAGATACGCCCCTTGCGTGAGGTGCTCGGCTGTGGGCAGTGGTACAGACGAGAGGTTCCTATAAGCCTTGCCCTTGGACGGTCCGCGACCTGGGTGCGGGACTGGATGGTCCTGGAGTTTATATCTGATTCACACGCATACGGACCTTGTGACGGAGAAGGGCAAAGCCGCATGGTTCCTAGCTCTCCTCTCCCCGATCATGGCGGAGATGCTCTCCGGTTCTTCCCCGCCCCTCGAGTTCATCTTCGGATTCGGCTTCTTGTTCCTGATTCCCATGTACCGCGGGGGCGCCCCCCCCGGCCGGGGGCGGGAGGGGAGGTACGGGGGGCGGGCCCCCCGCCGGTACAAGCCGTGGAAGTGAGGATAGACCAGGCGCACGATGAAGCCGAAGGGGAAGATCTGCC
>DUKU01000046.1:2472-6733 GCA_013329135.1 Thermoplasmata archaeon | reverse complement strand
CCGTCCAGCGGGCCGAACCTCACGAACGCGCCGAACTTGAGGACCTCGCACACGGTGCCCTCAACGACCTCGTGGAGTGTCGGCCTGAACATCACGGTCTCGAACTTGACCTTCTGGTACACGGCGCCATCGCCGTGGATGATCCTGCCCTCGCCCATGAGTTCTATGTTCCTCACAAGGACGGTGTAGCTACCATCGCCCTCGACCTTGTTCTGGAATGATTCCTGGGTGAGCCTTGCGGACAGCGCTCCGAAGTCCTCCCCTAGCAGGTTCGGGGGTATCCTGACGACATCTTCCTTTGAGGCAATAACGTACATCTATACAGTCCTCTGATGATATGGCTCGCGGGTCTCTCGATTACGGTTGTTATATATATGGTTTGCCGAGGGGGGCTCCCCTCGGCCCGTTAAGCGATGACGAATAGCCCTACGAACACGAGCGTGACCGTCGACAGCAGCTTCACCAGCACGTGTATGGACGGTCCAGCGGTGTCCTTCAGCGGGTCACCGACAGTGTCGCCGACGACCGCGGCAGCATGGGCCGCGCTCTTCTTCCCGCCGTAGTTCCCGGACTCGACATACTTCTTGCCGTTGTCCCAAGCGCCTCCGCCGTTGTTGAACATGTTCGCGACCATTATGCCGGTTATGGTGCCGACCATGAGTAGTGCTCCGACTGCCTGTGGGGCGTTGTAGCCAAGGTGCGCCATCGCAATGCCGAACAGCACTGGGACCAGCACGGGAAGCAACGCCGGGAGGATCATCGCCTTCAGCGCGCCCTTCGTGGCTATGTCAACGCACCTCGCATAGTCCGGCTTGGAGGTATTCTCCATGATGCCCGGGTCGGCCTTGAACTGTCTCCTGACCTCGTTGATCATCTGATGGGCGGCCTTGCCGACCGCGCGTATCGCGAGCGAGGCGAACAGGAACACGAGCATCGCGCCCAACAGACCTCCGACGAACACGTCCGGCTTCGCGATGTCCACGGTGAACACCTCTGCGAGAGTGACGGTCGGATCGATCTCCTGGAGCTTGACGAAGACCCTCTCGAAGTATGCTCCGAAGAGCAGGAAGGCCGCCAGCGCCGCACTAGCCATAGCATATCCCTTCGTAAGGGCCTTGGTCGTGTTGCCGCACGCGTCGAGTCTGTCCGTCCTGCGCCTGATGTCCTCAGGCTGCTTGGACATCTCTATGATGCCACCAGCGTTGTCCGTTATCGGGCCGAAGGTGTCCGTCGCCAGGATGAACGCGCAGGTGGCGAGCATGCCCATGGTCGCGACCGCAGTGCCGTAGAACCCGTATATCAGCTCGTATGTGTCGAAGTTCGCTATGACCGTTATCGCGCCGTCGTCCGGGGCGGCTGCTTGCCCGAGCGCGAACGAGCCAAGTAGCGCCACTATGATCGCAATCACGGGCATAGCGGTGCTCTCCATGGCTATGGAGAGCCCGGTGATGATATTCGTCGCGGGGCCCGTGGTCGACGCCTCCGCAATCTCCTTCACTGGTCTCCAGGAGCCCGAGGTGTAGTATTGGGTGATATACACGATGACTATGCTGAGCGCGATGCCGATGAGGCCCGCACCGAAGAAGTAGAGGTAGGCGCCTCCCAGTTCCCCCTCGAACATGATCTTCGTGGCGAAGTAGAAGAACACGGCAGCGAGGGCGCACGTGATGTAGTAGCCCATGTTGATGCCGGACATCGGGTCCTTCTCCTCGTTCCTGAGCCTGACGACGAGCACGCCCACGAGCGAGGCGAATATCCCGAACGCCCTTGCGACCAGCGGGAAGAATATCCAGGCGAGTGCGGCGCCCTCGTCCCACCTCATGCCCACGGGGACGATCTCAGTCCAGAAGGTGAACAGGCTGAGGCCCAGGACCATCGCTCCGATGTTCTCAGCGGCGGTGGACTCGAACAGGTCGGCACCCCTGCCTGCGCAGTCGCCGACATTGTCGCCCACGAGGTCCGCTATGACAGCGGGGTTCCTCGGGTCGTCCTCAGGTATTCCTGCCTCAATCTTGCCCACGAGGTCGGCGCCGACATCCGCGGCCTTCGTATATATGCCGCCTCCGAGCTGTGCGAACAGAGCGGAGAAGCTGGCGCCGAACGCGAACCCGATGGCCGCGTCAAGCGAATGAGATGTCGTGAAGCCCATGCTGTAGTGGAACACATAGAATATGCCAGCAACGCCAAGGAGGCTGAGCGATACGACGCCCATACCCGAGACCGCGCCGCCCCTGAAGGATGTTATCAAAGCCTCGTTGAGACTCCTCCTAGCAGCGGCCGCAGTGCGTATGTTCGACCTGACGCTGACGTACATGCCGATGTACCCAGACAGCGCCGAGGCGCCCGCGCCGACGAAGAACGACAGGCCGACCCAGGGCTTGGGCTCTATCAAGGCCGCTATGAGTATGGCCAGCACGACACTGATTGCTATGATTGTCGTGTACTGCCTCTTCATGTAAGCCATGGCGCCCTGCCGAATGGCGTCGCCGATCTCTTGCATCTCGGGTGTCCCGAGGTCCTTCCTGAAAACGTACCAGGTCAGATAGGCCGCGAACGCCAGACCGACCAGCCCCGCAATGGGGATGACAAGGGTGATGTCTACCATCCTACACTCTCCCGTTCGGCTGGCGCATGATTAGACTCCCCGTATAAATCATTAACCGACTAAGAGGGCCAATTGTGTCCTCTGATGCACGTCGAGCCAGGCAACAGTATTGCAGCGTCCAGAACGACATGGCGGTACGATAAACGCAGAGCGGAAGAGTCAAAAACAAGGGGTTTGGACAAAGCGGTTGATGACGTCGGGCGCCTATCTTTCAATCAGTGTCTCGACGTACCTGACAAAGCCGAGTTTCTGGATCTTGTCCGCGATCTGCCCGACTTTCTCGAGCCCGGGAACATCCAAGAACGCCACGTAGTCATAGTGGCCGAACACGGGGTATCCGCTCTTGACGCCAGCTATCTTCGTGATCTTGTACGCGTCCACGTATGTCTTGGGCTCCAGCATCACGAGCACGACTGCCTTCACCATGTTTACCACCTCACACCTCTGGGAACCCGATCAGGGTTTCGACGATCTCCACGCCCTCAGCGCTGTAGATGTTCATCCCGATCTTGGCGATCTTGGCCAGATCGAGGTCCTCCGTCTCCACCGCGACGTCCCACCGTCCGTGGACGGGGAACGCGTCGACCACTCCCGTCTGCTTCTTTGCGATGTCGACGACCTTCTTCGTCTTCAACAACTTGCAGCACACTAGTATGCACGCCCTTACCATGCGAATCCCTTCCGCTGGTTCTGCCCAAGCACCTCTGCTGATATATATCTTGTTCCATAAGCGGTTGTCTCCGCTCTGGGACGCATCCTGAGACCAAAAGATTATCATGCACTAGGGAGATTTGACGAATGCTAAGCATAGTCATGCTGCAGGTGAGTTTGATGAGCCCAACGGAGGAAGGCGCCTACAAGAAGAAGGATTTCCAGAGGACGAAGGATGATGACCTCGACCTCTTTCTCTCGAAGAAGAGCCAGGACAAAGGCGTCAGGCTAGCTGCCACGAAAGACCCAGAGCCGACCAAGTCGCCGGAGGGCGATCCCGAGCCGAAGGATGACGTGCCGAAGGAGCTCACCGATGACGAGCACGATGAGCAGATCAAATCAGCAAGGACTGGCAGGGCCCAGGCTGAGGCGTACCACGACGTGACGGTCCTGAGGAAGAAGGCGCACGAACACAGCCACAAGGCCGCGAAGTTCTTCCACAAGTACAAATCGAACGAGGCGAAGCGGCAGAAGTGCTCGTCGAGGGCTGTCGCTTACAGAGAGAAAGCAGATGGCAGGCGCGAGAAGGCGAAGGAGTCCCGGGCCCAGATAAAGGAATACGACATGGAGCTCAGGGGTGCTGCCCAGGGCAAGGGGGACCTGAGCCCAGAGGCCCTCAGGAACAAGATGGCTGTCTTCGAGAGGAAGGCCGCCAAGGCCGATGCTGTCGGGAAGAAGTTCGAGTCGAAGGCCGCGGACCAGACCGAGAAGGCGGCCAAGTACAGGACCAGGGCCGCTAAGTTCCTTGAGAAGAGCAAGCTTCACGAGAGCGAGGCGCGGATGTACGGGAAGAGGGCGGACAACCTCGAGAAGGCGTGACGCCCCTCATCCGTCATTCTTCGGGGTGGTGGACCACTGGAGCATCGAGGCTTCCTCGTTCAGGTCGACGGAACCCGAAGAGTCCTGCCCGTTCGCTCGTATCTTCACCTGGAGCCTGCCGTCGGT
>DUKU01000046.1:565-2273 GCA_013329135.1 Thermoplasmata archaeon | reverse complement strand
GCGCCCTTGAGCATGCGGATCCTACGGTAGCATGCGGCCATGGGTATGCCCAGCGCGTCGCTGAGCTCGGTGGCGTTCATCGCCCGCTCCCCGGTGAGAGTCAGTATCCTTGAAGCATATTCGTCGAGCATGAGCCGGAAGTTGTCGAAAGCATCCATACGGTGAACCTCCTCAGATCCTCGATAGGCTGGACCAGTCCTGCTCGAAGCCGCCGTTCCCAATCCCGTCCAGCTGCACTGACACCTGATCGTACCCGTGCCTGGCGGTGTTCCTCTGCAGGAAGTTGATCTCGCCTGTCACGATGTCGAGGTGCAGGAACACGACGTTCTCCGCCCTGAGCACAGGACGGACCTTGTGCGCGGGATCGCAGTCGCCGCATGCGCCTAGGTCGTTCGAGCACGCGGGACACTTCCCCGAGTCGAGAGACACCTTCTCGCCGCAGAACGGGCAGTCGGCATCATCGAGCGGTCCTGTGTCGAACTCCATGTCCGTGAACATGCCGACAAGGCCGGTATCACCGAGTTCGAGCCTCGTGCCACATATGGGGCACCTGTCGGTGTTCAGCTCGACCACAGTGCCACAGTGAGTGCACTCAAATACGAAGTCCGGCTCACCCTTGTCGTCCTCGAGGAAATGCATGACACCGGTCTCGGCATCGAAGTGAACAACTGGCGAGTTGGCCCTCTCGACGAAGTCGTCCAATGGGGTGTCGCGCATCTGCTCTGCCCTGAGGAGCTCGTCGACATCCTCTTCCTTGAGGTCCTTGAGGTAGAATGACTTGCATCTCGGACACCTGTCCGAGTCGAACGAGACCTGCGCGCCACACTGGAAACAGGTGAATGTGCGAGCAGCAACTGGCCTCGGTTGCGCCGCAACCGGGGCCGATACCTGCTCGATGATATTCTGGGTGATCATCATGTCTTCCTCGGTCACCGCATCCGCCTTGAACGAGTCGGCCATATGTTTCCTGGACATCGGCCTGGCCTTGACGACCCTCTTGAGGTGCTTCTTCTCCTCCTTGACCGTGACGTACTTGCCCTTCTTCTGCTCAGCGGGCTTGTGGAAGCCGAAAATGCTTCCTCGGTCTTTCTTCGGTCCGTCCTTCTCGGCCTTGGGGTCAGTCATCTGTTCCTTCCTCTGTCCATCAGAGCCTCACGCTAGCTCCAAGAACAAAAGGTGACGCATGGGTTATACGGGTGTCGTCCCAGTAATCAGCCATGATAACACCCTGCGATGCTGGCTGGCGTCGTCAGAAGCGCGCTTTGAGGACGATGACACCGTCCTTGCGCGTTATGTCCACTGACTGCTTCCCCGTCAGGTGGTTCGTGCCCCTCATCTTCAGGACCTCGATGTACTTCCTTCTGGCATCCCCCTCGTCGGAGAGCATCAGGAGTATGACACCGTCGACCGCGTACGATATCTCGGCCGGGTACATCTCGCCCGGGCGGACCTCGCCGGTCAGGAGCGTCACGGCCTGCCAGTTCTTCAACCGGGTGGTCAGGTCGAACGCGAATATCCTGTAGTCGTCCTTCATCATCGTTCCCACGACCGTGATGGGGTCGATCACTATCCTGGTGGGCATGACCTCTGCGATCTTCGTGTCTATGAGGTCGAGTATCTCGCTGCCACTATGCTTCCTGAGCTCCGTCCCGAGGTCGTAGTACACTACCTCCTTGCCGTAGAACTCAGGCTTGGCGAACTCGAACTG
>DUKU01000046.1:0-463 GCA_013329135.1 Thermoplasmata archaeon | reverse complement strand
GCGTACCTCAGCATCCACTGGGCCGGCTCGCTCAGGGTGCTTATGTACAAGCCCTGCTCCCCCTTCTCTGCGCCGGAGAACAGGAACTTCTGGGCGAACGTGGTCTTGCCCGCGCCAGCGCTGCCCGCGACGAGGACGACCGACGGGAATGGGAAGCCGCCTTCAATCATGTCATCCAGCCCGGGGATGCCGCTGTACAGTCTCGGGAATCCGTTGGTCGTCATGCTCCAATCACATCCTTGACTTCGACTCCGGCCTGCGCCCCGGGCGCGACCGACACCTTGGCGCTCCCTGGCGCCATCTGCCTGACCTGCATGTCCGGGGTCAGTTCTATCACCATGTCGGCAATGCCCGATATGTACTCGAACAGCTGTCCATGGAGATCCTTGTCCATCACGAGGGCCGTGACGATGTGGCCATGCTTGTTCTTCATCACGAGCGTCACGAACTTCGAGAGGAACGC
>DUKU01000184.1:5234-6588 GCA_013329135.1 Thermoplasmata archaeon | reverse complement strand
GTCCATCGGATGTCGCTCTTCGGTTCGTCTCGCGTGCGCGGGGTCGTCACCATCCATACCTTGGTCGGGAGCGACGAGGTTCGCGAACGTCGGCGACAGTCCGCGGTGATCGGCGCAAAGGTTCATCTTACTCGATGATGATTGCGTGCGGGACCCAGGGGATCCGACTGCCAGCTCTGTTGATCTGCTGACCCTGAATGGAGGACTTAGGATGAGTAGGACGTTGACAGTTGCATGCTGCGTGTTCGTCGTCATTTGCCTGATGTCTGTGAGCGCCGCGTCCCAGGAAGCCCTGGCGGCCGACCCCGTGTCTGGCTGGGAGGACGCTGTGATGCTCGAGTTCCTGAACGCGGACAATTATGAACCAGACCCCCCGCAGGTCTCGGCTGATCCCTTCGGGAACGCGTTTGTCGTCTGGGGGCAGTGGGACGGGGTCAGGTACTGCACCTTCGCCGACCGGTACGTCTATGGCCGGGGCTGGACCGGGGTCGAGCTCATCGACTCGACCTTCACGGACGACTGCACACATCCCGATGTGGCCGTGGACGGGCATGGGAACGCGATTGCGGTGTGGGGACAGACCACCTCGTTCGTCAGCAGCGTGTGGGCGAACCGGTACGTGGTCGGCGAGGGCTGGGGCACACCCGAGGTTATCGAGACCCAGACGGAAGTGGCGGGCCTCCCCAAGGTGGTGGTCGAACCGTCGGGCAACGCCACAGTCGTGTGGACGCAGTATCTGAGCGGCCACGGTCACCTCTGGTCGAACCGGTACGTGGTCGGCCTGGGGTGGGGCGTGGAGGAGGAGGTTGAACCTTATGTCGAGAACGCCTTCAGCTTCGACATCGCCCTGGACGGGACTGGCTGCGTCGTCGCCGTGTGGTCACAGGATGACGTGACGCACAACAACGTCTCAGCCAACAGATACGTCCCCGGCGAGGGCTGGGGCGAAGCCGAGATGATCGGGGGTAACCTGCCCGGGGACACGGCGGAGCCCAAGGTGGCCGTCGACTCGTCGGGCAACGCGACCGCAGTGTGGTATCAGTTCGACGGCGCCTACTGGAGCATTTGCTACAACCGGTATGAGGTCGGCGAGGGCTGGGGCGCTGCGGGGCTGATCGAGCACGACAACTCGGAAGACGCCTCCGCCGTGCGCGTGGCCGACGACGGCTCCGGGACCGCGCTGGCTGTGTGGCAACAGGACTACGCCGGTGTTCCCAGCATATGGTCCAGTTTCTACGTGCCGGGTGAGGGCTGGGGTACCCCCGGGACGGTCGAGGACAGCAGCGAGTTCGCATACATCCCCACGGCGGTCATGTACGGGCCAGACAACCGGACCGTGCTGTGGCACCACTGG
>DUKU01000184.1:3146-4897 GCA_013329135.1 Thermoplasmata archaeon | reverse complement strand
TGGACGTGACGCCCCCGCCGCTCTCCATCGAGACCCCGGATGACGGCCTCACGACGGAGGACCCGACCGTGACAGTCTCCGGCCTGACGGAGCCGGGAGCGGCCGTGGCTATCAATGGTGTGTACGCGGTCGTGGACTCGGGCGGGCACTTCTCGTGCGTCATCGCCCTGGTCAACGGAGCTAACACGATCACCGTGAACGCGTCCGACCCATCCGGGAACTGGGCGGAGGCGTCCATCACCGTGACGTTCGTCGACCCGGTGCCGGCCCTCGAGGAGCAGCTGGCCACCGCGCTCGACGACCTGGCCGCGCTCCAGGACGAGCTCGATTCCGCCCTTGCTGCCCTAGATGTGCTCCAGGTGGCGCTGGACGATTCCGAGGCGGAGGTCGCGACGCTCCAGGCTCAGCTCGACACGGCCCTCCTGCTCCTGACATCCCTAGAGGCGCAGCTGGACGCGGCCGAGGCCGACCTGGCGGATGCCCAGGCGGAGCTCGCGGCCGCCGACGGCGACCTTGAGTCCCTACAGTCGCAGCTCGACAACGCCTTGGTCAACCTGACCGCGGCCGAGGACGAGTTGGCGGATGCACTCGACGACCTGGCAGCTGTCCAGGACGAGCTCGACGCCGCCGAGGATGAGCTGAGCGGCGCCAACGGGGACCTCGACGACGCGAGCTCGCTGAACTTGCTGCTGATGGCAGGCCTCGCCGTGGCCGCGGTCGTCGCGGCCGTGATGGCGGCCATGTTCCTCAGGCTCAGGGGCAGGGACGGCCAGTCGGCCTGAGCAGCGACGCGCCTGCGCCCTCGGCCTGGCCCCTCTAGCGGGGCGCCAGCGGACGCTACCTGTAATATATCAGAGTATATCATTCGGAGACGAGAGGGTCCATCGGATGTCGCTCTTCGGATCGTCTGGCGTTCGCGGCGTCGTCAACGACGGCATGACGCCCGAGCTCGCGTGCCGCATAGGTATGGCCGTCGGGTCGGATGCGGGGAATGTCGTCATCGGCACCGACTCGAGGACCTCTGGTCCGATGATGGAGGCCGCCGTGTCGAGCGGGCTCATGGCCTGTGGGTGCCAGGTGTACTCGTGCGGGCTCGTGACGACCCCCACGCTCGCGGAGGCCACGAGGTGCATGGACGCCGGGGTGATGCTCACGGCGAGCCACAACCCCCCTGAGTATGCCGGGATCAAGCTCTGGAACCCGGACGGGATGGGCTTCTCCGTCTCCCAGTCGGACAAGATAGAGCAGCTCGTGTCATCCAGGAAGTTCAGGCTCAAACCCTGGGACAAGGTGGGCCAGAGGCATGTCCTGAACGACGTGCCCGAGATGCACGCCCGCAGGATACTGGCGGGCGTGGGCAAGGCCAAGCTCAAGGTCGTGGTCGACTGCGCCAACGGACCCGCGTTCAACATCACGCCCATCGTGCTCCAGCGGATGGGCTGCAAGGTAGTCACGATCAATTCCAACCCGGACGGACACTTCCCTGGCAGGATGCCTGAGCCGACCGAGGAGAACCTCGGCGACCTCAGGAACGCCGTCGTGTCCATGAATGCCGACGTCGGGATAGCCCATGACGGCGACGCCGACCGGATGGTCGCCTTCGACGACAAGGGCCAGTATCTGGGCGGGGACCAGCTCCTGGCGTTGTTCGCGAAGCGGTACGCCAAGAAGAAGGTCGTCGTTACCGTGGATGCTTCCATGGCCATCGACGACTACGTCGATGCCAAGGTCGTGCGCACGCGCGTCGGGGA
>DUKU01000184.1:0-2896 GCA_013329135.1 Thermoplasmata archaeon | reverse complement strand
AGGCTCGTCGAGATAGCCTCCAAGAAGAAGCTCTCGGAGCTCAGGAAGGGCATACCGTCCTATCCCACGCTCAGGGGGGCGGTGTCGTTCAAGACGGAGGACAAGGCAAAGGTGCTCAAGAAGCTCAAGGCCGAGATGACCACCATCGAGTCCGAGGAGCTGCTGACCATGGACGGCTTCAGGCACCAGTTCGCGGACGGGTGGGCGCTCGTGAGGCCCTCCGGGACGGAGCCGAAGGTCAGGATGCTCGCGGAGGCCCGGGACGAGGCGCGGGCCCAAGAGATAATGAGGCTCATGACAGATGCCGTGAGGAGGTGCGTCAAGTGAAGGGATACATCCTCGCCGCGGGCGAGGGGGTCAGGATGAGGCCTCTGACCTCGAACATACCCAAGCCGCTCCTGTCCGTCGCGGGCAGGCCGTTCCTGGAGCACAACATAGACGCGCTCAAGGGCGCGGGCATCAAGGACATCATACTGCTGATAGGCTGGAAGGCGAACCGCATCAGGGAGCACTTCGGGGACGGTTCCTCGTTCGGCGTGAGGATAGAGTACGTGGAGCAGAAGGAGAGGCTCGGGACCGCCCACGCCATCAGCATGATCAAGGACAAGGTCGATTCACCGTTCTTCTGCCTGTACGGGGACGTCGTCCTGACCCACGAGTCCGTCAAGGGGCTCGTGGAGCACCACAGGAAGGTCAAGGGGTCGGTCATGGCATTGACATCGGTCCCGGACCCGAGGAGGTACGGGTGCATCAAGGTCCAGGACGGGGTCGTCGTGGACATCATGGAGAAGCCTGAGGTGCCCGAGGGCAACCTCGTCAACGCGGGCGCGTACGTGCTCGAGCCCGCGATATTCGACGCCATCGCCGAGACCAAGAAGTCCGTCAGGGGCGAATACGAGATCACGGACTCCTTCAGGATCATGATGGCGAAGTCCCATCTGTACACCCACCTGCTCACGGGCGAGTGGATGGATGTCGCGAGGCCCTGGGACCTGCTCGAGGCGAACAGGATACTCATGGAGGGCCTCGAGACCAGGATCGAGGGCACCGTATCCGACAAGGCGACCATCGTCGGGGACGTGGAGATAGGGAAAGGGTCAGAGGTCCTCGCTGGGAGCTATATCGTCGGCCCGGCCATCATAGGCAAGGACTGCGTCATAGGCCCGAACGCCTACATCCGCCCGTCCACATCCATAGGCGATGGGTGCAAGATCGGCAACTCCGTGGAGATCAAGAACTCCATCATCATGGACGGCACCAAGGTGCCGCACCTGAGCTATGTCGGGGACAGCGTCATCGGCGAGCGGTGCAACCTCGGCGCAGGCACGAAGATCGCGAACCTGCGCCTGGACGAGAAGGAGGTCATGGTGGTCGTGGACGGCAAGAAGACCGGTTCCGGCAGGAGGAAGCTCGGGGCGATCATCGGGGACGATGTCAAGACGGGCATCAACGCCACCATCGATGTCGGCACCATCATAGGCGAGGGCTCGTTCATAGGCATGGGCGCGCTCGCGAAGGGCACCATCGCCCCTGGAAGCAAGGTGTTCTGAGACACCCCCTGCGTGCCCGGTCCACCCGGGCACCTTCCGACGCATGGGGAGGTGCTCAGCCGCCCGCGCCCCCTCCACCATCGGACTGAGTCGACGCACGGGTGCTCAGTGCTGTCACTTGAGGTTGTGGTCGTAGAGTCCGAGGCTATCGAGCCGCTCCCTCTTCTCCGTACGCATCCTGCGCCATCTCATGGCTGCGAATGCCGTGGGCCATCCAATCACGGCGGCCAGAGCGGTCCAAATCGCGGCAGCCCGGAGCCCCTCAACAAGGACCTCGTCGCTGTCCATGTTGGCATAGGTCATGACATTCTCGTTCGTGTCGTCGAACACGAAGTGTGAGATGTGGTACACTCCTTCATCGTCGATGGCCAGGGCCGGCTTGTCGTAGCCGAACGCCGAGCCGCTGTCCTGAATCACAGTGAAGGTCCACCCGTCATCCGTCTTCTCCGCGATCTTGAGCCACGAGGACTCGAAGGCGAAGGACTGCTGGATATAGGCCATGTAGATCCGGTCCTGTCCGTCTATGACGAGGTCGACACCCGTCCATGAGCTGTCTCCCGCATAGTCGACGCTCTCAAAACACCAGTACTCTCCGTCGAAGTAACAGTGTTGATACATCGACCCTGGCTCGTATCTCTCGGCGACCAGGTGCATGTTCCCCTGAGAATCCAGCTCGGCGTCTCTAATGGTGATGTCGTCCCCTCCCATGAATGGGTCACCAATAACGAGGCCCGAGTCCGTGACATCTGCAACGGCGCGGAATGGGGTCTCCGTGACGTTCTGTCTGTAGGCTACCAGTGCCCGGATCTCGCCGTCCTCTTGGGCCATGAGCCCTGCGACCGAGGGGAAGCTCGTGCCGTTAGGATGCTCCGAGGTTCCTGCGAGGGCCCATTCGTCCGCCGTGACCGTCCAATGCTGGAACTCCCAGTCCCAGTAGTCCGGCCAGGAGGAGGTCACCAAACGCTGAATCGAGCAGAGGCCGTGCACGGACCCCGACGAGTCCATGACTGTCGCTCCCTCTTTGAAGTCCTCTATCTGCACCGCGATGTTCTCGAAGCCCTCGGATGTGCTGTATGCGTACACGAACCCCTCGTCCGTTTCGCACCAGAGCACGTGGACCTTGGAGTCGGTGTCGATATAGAGTTTCAGTCCGTAGATGCTCTGGGCGGCCGGTCCGACTGTGGACACATCCCAGTCCCCATCCGACCTAACCGCATGTCTCACCACCCATCTCTGGTCGACCATTCCTTGGAAGACGACATGGACCAATCCTGAATCGTCGATCGCAGTCGCGACATCATTGCACCTCGTGTCGCAGACCTCGACGCTCTGGACGAACCAGCCAT